>JAZOSQ010000054.1:0-3766 GCA_045657245.1 Eubacteriales bacterium
CTTGGTGCAACCAACTCTGCAGACGATATCTTCGAATGCAAGGGTTCCGGTTCTTACATCATCATCGCTGAAGAATCCGAAGAACCTTCCGAAGAACCTTCCGAAGAACCCTCTGAAGACTCCTCTGAAGAACCCTCCGAAGAACCCTCTGAAGAACCCTCTGAAGAACCTTCCGAAGAACCCAGCGAAGAACCCAGCGAAGAACCCAGTGAAGAACCCTCTGAAGAACCTTCCGAAGACGTATCCGATGAAGATAACACTTCCAACGAAGACAATACTTCCAACGAAGACAATACTTCTAACGAAGATAACAATTCCAACGAAGATAACACTTCCGAAGAATCGGGCGATCCCGAAGATCCCGACGATTTCGACGAAGAAAGTGATTCCGAAAAACCCGAAACCGGCGACAATACAAATCCATTGATGTTGATTGTCGTAATGGCGGTATGTGTGATGGCAATCGGACATATGATGAAACGAAAAAACGGTATTCGTAATTAATATTAGAAAACGGCTTGGTTAAACCCAAGCCGTTTTTTCGTTAAACTATGGAAAAACGATAAAATGTATGATATAATACAAAAACTTATAAAAAATCGGAGAATTAATGAGAATCAAACTTTCGGATAATTTCACATATAAAAAATTATTGCGCTTCACATTCCCGTCAATCGTGATGATGATCTTCACGTCGATATATGGTGTGGTGGACGGCTATTTTGTTTCGAACTATGCGGGTAAAACACCTTTCGCGGCGGTGAATTTCATCTATCCCTTCATAATGATACTCGGCGCGTTCGGATTTATGATCGGAACCGGCGGAAGTGCATTGATTGCAAAAACTCTCGGCGAAGGCAAACAGGACAAAGCGAAAAAGCTTTTTTCTATGTTCGTCTATATTTCGATCGGACTCGGTTTTGTCGTTGCATTGCTTGGAATAATCTTCCTTCGCCCCGTCGCGTCAATGCTTGGCGCAGAAGGTGAGATGCTCGAGCATTGTGTTGTGTATGGGCGCATACTTCTTGCGGTGTTGCCGTTTTTTATGCTACAACTTGAATTCCAAAGCTTTTTCGTCACGGCTGAAAAGCCCTTGCTTGGACTTTTGGTGACGGTCGTTTCGGGTGTTACCAATATGATTTTGGATGCCGTCTTGGTAATCCTGTTCCCGCAAGAACTAAAGCTTGTCGGCGCGGCTCTCGCAACGGCAATAAGCCAATTTGTCGGCGGTGTCATACCTTTAATATATTTCTCCCGAAAAAATGCAGGTGTACTTCGTTTTGTGAAGTTCGAATTCGACGGACGCGCGATTTTGAAAGCGTGTACGAACGGCTCGTCGGAACTGCTGTCGAACATATCGATGTCGCTTGTTTGTATGCTTTATAATTTCCAATTGTTGAATTATGCGGGCGAAGACGGTGTTGCGGCATACGGTGTTTTGATGTACGTCAATTTCGTATTCCTTTCGGCATATATCGGATATTCCGTCGGAGTCGCGCCTGTTGTTGGATATCATTACGGCGCAAAAAATACAACAGAGCTTAAAGGGCTTTTGCGAAAAAGTTTCGTCATAATCGGAACCTGCTCTTTTGCGATGATTCTACTTGCGTTCCTTCTGGCAAAACCGCTGTCGGTGTTCTTTGTCGGCTATGATGAAAGCTTAATGCAACTAACTCTGCGTGGATTCACGATATTCTCTTTGTCGTTTCTCTTTTCGGGAATCGCGATATTCGGATCGGGCTTTTTCACGGCACTCAACAACGGGTTGGTATCTGCCGTCATTTCCTTTATGAGAACGCTCGTTTTACAAATCGTCTGTGTTTTAACCCTTCCTTTGATATTTAATATCGACGGAATTTGGGTGTCCGGTGTCGTTGCTGAAGCGTTTGCCGCGGTTTTGACGGTTGCGTTGATTATTGCTAAACGAAAAAAATATCAATATTAATAAGGAGGCAAAAAATGATTTTTGAAAACAAAATTTTGGACATGTATAAAAGCAAAATGTTTGTCCGTTACGATAAAACAAATCTGACCTTTTGCTTTACTGCCGATGATTTCGAAGGACTGGATTGCGAACCGTTTTCCTTCAAAACAAAACGTGGAGATACGTTGCAGGGATGTTTTTATTACTATCCTAATTATATAGAGGATAGAATCATTCTTTTCGATCACGGAATGGGTGGCGGCCACCTTAACTATATGAAAGAAATCGAAAAAATCGCAAAAAAAGGATACCGAGTCTTTTCCTATGACCATACAGGTTGTATGAAATCCGAAGGCGAATCAATAAAGGGATTTGCAACGTCGATTTCCGACCTTGATTCCGCCATTAATTCACTCAAATCCGATGAACGCTTCGAAAACGTTCGAATTTCTGTTATCGGTCACAGCTGGGGCGCGTTAGCTTGTCAAAATATCGCGAAGTTCCATCCCGATGTCGAACATATAATCGCGATTTCCGGGCCGTTGTCTGTCAAACATTTGTTATCGCAAAACTTCAAAGGATTGCTTTCTGTATATCGTAAATCAGTGTATAAACTCGAAAAAGCGTCAAATCCCGAATACGTCAACTGTAATGCAATCGATGCTTTGAGCAACTTTAACGGCAAAGCGTTGATAATACATTCCGAGGACGACAAGGTTGTCGATAGGAACTATCATTTCGATATCCTCAAAAACGCTCTTTCCGATAAAGAAAACTTTCGTTTCGTGCTCGTGAACGGGAAAGCACATAACCCAAACTATACCGAAGATGCCGTCAAGTATCTCGGAGAGTATTTCTCAAAGCTTAACGAGGCGATAAAATCGGGAGTCGGAAACGATAGAGAAAAATCGAAGGAGTTTCTTGACTCGTTCGATTTTGACAGAATGACAAAACAGGACGATTCGATCTGGGATGTAATCTTTGAAACACTTTCATAATGAACAAAAAAGAACCTCCGATAACGGAGGTTCTTTTTCTATGGATTAAATTTATTTCTGTTGAATAGTAAATGTTCCCATCGCGTGACGTTTGATTGCAATATAGTCGGTCATTTCGATCGTTTCGTTGCAGTTAATGTCAGCTGCGAGTTCTTCGAGTTCAGTGAGGGTGTAGGTTCCCATAACTGCACGTTTAACCTTGATATAGTCCATAGTGTTGATGTCACCGTCATAGTCAACGTCACCAAGTGTATAGTCAACTTCAATAACGGGAATTGCTTCAGCCGCAACGAGTTCACCACAAACGGTACAGTATTTTTCCTGCCAACCTTCTTTTCTGTAGGTTGCTTCGGTGATAACTACCCATTCGCCTTCGGTGTGACCGATTGCTTTAACGAGAACTTCGCCACATACGGTACAAGTCTGGTCTTCGGTACAAGTTGCTGCTGCACCGGGGGTATGGCCGAGAGCTTTAACAAGAACTTCGCCACAAACGGTACAAGTCTGATCGTTTACACAGTCAGCTGCCGCGCCGGGAGTGTGTCCGAGAGCTTTAACAAGAACTTCGCCACATACGGTACAGGTCTGATCTTCGGTACAAGTTGCATCAGCGCCGGGAGTGTGTCCGAGTGCTTTAACGAGAACTTCACCACATACGGTACAAGTCTGATCGTTTTCACAATCTGCTTCTGCACCGGGGGTGTGACCAAGTGCTTTAACAAGAACGTCACCACAAACGGTACAAGTCTGATCGTTTACACAGTCAGCTTCTGCGCCGGGGGTATGACCAAGTGCTTTAACAAGAACTTCACCACAAACGGTACAGGTCTGATCGTTTACACAG
>JAZOSQ010000055.1:0-15865 GCA_045657245.1 Eubacteriales bacterium
TACAAGGTCAATAATACCCTTGAAATCAGCTTCAGCGCCGATGGGGAGCTGGATCGGTACAGCGGGAGCTTTCAATCTGTCGCGAATCATTTCAACAACACGATAGAAGTTTGCACCCATAATGTCCATCTTATTTACATAGCACATTCTGGGAACGCCGTATTTATCAGCCTGTCTCCAAACGGTTTCGGACTGAGGTTCAACACCACCCTTTGCGCAAAGAACGGTAACAGAGCCGTCCAATACACGAAGCGAACGTTCAACTTCAACGGTGAAGTCAACGTGGCCGGGGGTGTCGATGATGTTGATACGATGGTTCTTCCAGAAGCAGGTTGTAGCAGCAGAGGTGATTGTGATACCTCTTTCCTGTTCCTGTTCCATCCAGTCCATCGTTGCGGAACCTTCGTGGGTTTCGCCGATTTTATGAGTTTTACCTGTGTAATACAGGATTCTCTCGGTAGTAGTGGTCTTACCCGCGTCTATATGAGCCATTATACCGATATTACGGGTAAGCTCAAGCGGAGTAGTTCTGGCCATATAGTCTTTTCTCCTTAAATAATATACGTGTGACGCGGTTTACCAACGATAGTGAGCAAAAGCTTTGTTTGCTTCTGCCATCTTGTGAGTGTCTTCCTTCTTCTTAACTGCACCACCGGTACCGTTAACAGCATCGATGATTTCTGCAGCAAGACGTTCACTCATCTTACGGTCGTTTCTGGTTCTCGCATAAGTGATGAGCCATCTGAGACCGAGAGTCTGCTTTCTGTCAGCACGAACTTCCATAGGAACCTGATAGTTCGAACCGCCTCTACGCACTGCTTTAACTTCAAGTGCGGGCATGATGTTCTCGAGAGCTTTCTTGAACTGTTCGAGAGGATCATTTCCGGTCTTTTCTTCGATAATTGCGAATGCGTCATAGACGATCTTCTGGGCGATGGTCTTCTTGCCGTCGTACATAATGTTGTTGATCAACTTTGTAACGATCTGAGAATTATACATCGGATCCGGAAGAACTTCTCTTTTAAAACCATGTACTCTTCTAGGCACTTTAATTTCCCTCCTTCATAAGGATAGCGTTTTTTACGCTTCGATGAATTCACAGGTACTTGAAAATTTCTTTCCGTTAGTGCCGATATATGTGAATTTCTTCGTATCAGCACGAGGAAAACGAATTTGTCGTTCCTGATTAAAAACCGCAAGTTAAATTATTTTTTGGGTCTCTTTGCACCGTATTTAGAACGGCTCTGATTTCTGTTAGCAACGCCCTGTGTATCGAGCTTGCCGCGGATGATGTGGTAACGCACACCAGGAAGGTCCTTTACTCTACCGCCCCTGATAAGAACAACAGAGTGTTCCTGAAGGTTGTGACCTATACCGGGGATGTATGCGGTGACTTCGAGACCGTTGGTAAGTCTTACCCTTGCAATCTTTCTCTGTGCAGAGTTAGGCTTCTTAGGGGTTTTGATTGCAACCTTTGTGCAAACGCCTCTCTTCTGAGGGCTCGCGAGATCGGTAGCAACATTCTTGATAGAGTTAACACCCTTTTGAAGTGCAGGGGACTTCGACTTATACGATTTGTCCTGTCTTCCGTGTTTTACCAACTGGTTGAATGTAGGCATTATTTTCCTCCTTCCTAAAATATTCGAACATTTTGATTATATTATAACAAAAATCCGTTGTCAAGAGGTTTTTCGCTTATTTTTGCTGATTTTACAAGGGTTTTGCCCTTTTATTTCGTTATTTTCGCAAAATACTTTAGCTTGATATTTGGTTGCGTCGGTTTTTGCCGTCTATTCGGTTTCGGTTATTACCGCCGTCGGAACCTCGACACCAACCATTGAAGCAAGGTCGTCCGAGGTGTATTTTGTTTCGAGAGGTATATTTTTGCCGTTGAGTTCGCTCTTTACGCCTTGTGTGAAGAACACGTCGGCATCGGAAGCGAGATATACCTTCAACGCTTTTTCACGGCGAACAAGCTTCACGAATTGGTTATAACCCGCGACCTTGCGTCGTCCGTTCGAACTGTCGCTCATTATATTTCCCTTTCACTGTCAAAAGGTTCGGTACTTTTCATACCGAACCTTTTACATTATTTGTCAATTCCAACCGAATTATTCTGCGTCGAAAACGCCTTCGGTTACGGTTTCACCGGTGTTGATCTCGGTGTTGCGGTATGCCTTCATACCGGTACCTGCAGGAATGAGTTTACCGATAAGAACGTTTTCCTTAAGACCGAGAAGCGGGTCCTTCTTACCCTTGATTGCAGCTTCTGCAAGAACCTTTGTGGTTTCCTGGAAGGATGCGGCAGAGAGGAAGGAGTCGGTGGAAAGCGATGCTTTCGTGATACCGAGAAGCTGGTTGATACCTTCCGCAGGAATCTTCGGAGTTTCCTCGGGATGTTCTGCGTTGTATTGTTCAACCTTCTTGTTTGCTTCATAGAATTCGGAAACGTCAACGAGTGCACCGACGAGAAGATCGGTATCGCCGCAAGATTCGATCTTGATCTTGCGAGTCATCTGACGTGCGATAACTTCGATATGCTTATCGGCGATTTCAACCGCCTGCAAGCGGTATACACGCTGGGTTTCTTTGATGATATAGTCATATACAGCGTCAAGACCGTTGATACGGAGAATATCAGCAGGATATTCGGTACCGTCGGTGATCTTCTGACATTTTTTAACCTGTGCACCGTCTTCAACGAGAACCTTTGTGAGAAGAGGAACGCTTGTTGCCTTTTCTTCGCCGGTTTCTTCGTTACGAACGATAAGCTGTTTTGTCTTTTTGCTTGTTTCAACACGGAAAGTACCGTCAAACTCAGCAAGGATAGCAGACTTCTTGGGTTTTCTAGCTTCGAAGATTTCTTCGACTCTGGGAAGACCCTGTGTAATATCGCCACCAGCGACACCACCGGAGTGGAAGGTTCTCATGGTGAGCTGTGTACCGGGTTCACCGATGGACTGAGCCGCGATGACACCGACAGCTTCGCCGACGTTAACAAGCTTACCGCTGGTCATATCTGCACCGTAGCAGTGTGCACAAACACCGTGTTTTGCACGGCAGTTGATGAGAGAACGGATCTGAACACGTTCGATACCTGCTTCGACGATTGCGTTTGCCTGTTCTTCGGTGATCATAACGTCGTTACCAACGATAACTTCGCCTGTCTTGGGATTTACGATTTCGCCGATTGTATAACGGCCGACAAGTCTGTCTTCGAACGGTTCGATAACAGCTTCCTTGCCACCGGGAAGTACGTCAACGATTCTGCTTACCCAGAGACCTTCTGTTGCGCCACAGTTGTCTTCGCGAATGATAACGTCCTGCGAAACGTCAACAAGACGACGAGTGAGGTAACCCGAGTCAGCGGTACGAAGTGCGGTATCGGCAAGACCTTTACGAGCACCACGGGCTGCGGTGAAGTATTCGAGAATCTTCATGCCTTCGCGGAAGTTCGCCTTAATCGGCATTTCGATAGTCTTACCGGTTGCGGAAGCCATAAGACCACGCATACCTGCAAGCTGTCTGATCTGCTTGATCGAACCACGGGCACCGGAAACCGCCATCATATTGATGGGGTTATATTTATCAAGGTTTTTCTGAAGTGCAGTAGCAACATCTTTGGTACATTCATCCCAAACAGATACAACTCTCTGGCTTCTTTCTTCGTCGGAGAGAAGACCCTTGCGATAGAAGTCGGTGATGATATCGACTTTCTTTTCCGCAGCGTCGAGAAGTCCTGCCTTTTCGGGAGGAATCGTCATATCGTAAACCGAGATGGTGATCGAACCTCTTGTAGAATACTTGAAGCCCTGTGCCTTCATCTTATCAAGCACTTCACAGGTCATTGCATTACCGTGGATCTTGATACAACGGTCAACGATGGAGGAAAGTTCGCTGTTTGTGGTAACGAAATCAACTTCAAGCTTGAATGCGTTTTCGGGTTTGGTTCTGTCAACGAAACCAAGGTCCTGAGGAATGGGATCGTTGAAGATAAGTCTACCGAGAGTAGTTTCGGTGACACCGGTACGTTCAACACCGTCGATAACCTTCGTTACACGAACTTTTATCTTTGCATGGAGTCCGAGGACACCGTTTTCATAAGCCATTATTGCTTCGTCCTTGCTACCGAAGAACTTGCCTTCGCCGGGTTCACCGGGCTTGTCAAGGGTAAGGTAGTAAGAACCGAGGACCATATCCTGCGAAGGAACGGTAACAGCGTGACCGTTAACCGGCTTCAACAAGTTGTTGGGCGAGAGCATAAGGAATCTTGCTTCCGCCTGTGCTTCCGCGGAAAGCGGAACGTGAACAGGCATCTGGTCACCGTCGAAGTCTGCGTTAAATGCGGAACATACGAGGGCGTGAAGCTTGATAGCTCTGCCTTCAACAAGGATAGGTTCGAACGCCTGAATGGAAAGTCTATGAAGTGTAGGAGCACGGTTAAGAAGAACGGGATGGTCCTTGATAACGACTTCGAGTGCATCCCAAACTTCGGGATTTGCACGTTCTACACGCTTTTTAGCATCTTTGATGTTGGAAGATTTGCCCGTTGCAACAAGCTGTTTCATAACGAATGGCTTGAAGAGTTCGAGCGCCATTTCCTTGGGAAGACCGCATTGGAAAATCTTAAGTTCGGGACCTACAACGATAACCGAACGGCCGGAATAGTCAACACGCTTACCGAGAAGGTTCTGTCTGAAACGTCCCTGCTTACCACGGAGCATTTCGGAGAGAGATTTAAGAGGACGATTGTTAGGTCCTGTAACAGGTCTGCCACGACGACCATTGTCGAACAATGCGTCAACAGCTTCCTGAAGCATTCTCTTCTCGTTACGAATGATTATGTCGGGCGCGTGAAGTTCCATGAGCTTCATAAGGAGGTTGTTACGGTTGATAACTCTACGGTAGAGGTCGTTAATGTCGGAAGTTGCAAAACGGCCACCGTCGAGCTGAACCATAGGACGAATTTCGGGAGGAATTACAGGGAGTGCATCGAGGATCATCCATTCGGGACGGTTGCCCGAAAGACGGAATGCTTCAACAACTTCAAGACGCTTGATATCGCGTACTTTACGCTGTCCTTGAGCGGTGAGAAGTTCCTTCTTGAGGCGTTCCGATTCGGCTTCGAGGTCGATTTCGGAAAGAAGCTTTTTGATTGCTTCCGCACCCATTCCTGCCTGGAAATCGTTTTCATATTTTTCACGGTATTCACGGTATTCGTGTTCCGTGAGGAGCTGGTATTTCGCAAGAGGTGTTTCACCGGGATCGGTTACGATATACTGTGCGAAATAGAGCACCTTTTCAAGAAGCTTCGGAGAAAGATTGAGCAAAAGACCCATTCTGGAGGGGATTGCTCTGAAATACCAGATGTGCGATACGGGCGCAGCGAGTTCGACGTGACCCATACGTTCACGACGAACACGGCTGGTTGTAATTTCAACTCCGCACTTTTCGCAGATCTTACCCTTATAACGAGCGCCTCTCTTGTATTTTCCGCAATGACATTCCCAGTCCTTGGTCGGACCAAAGATTTTTTCGCAGAAAAGACCGTCGCGTTCGGGTTTAAGGGTACGATAGTTGATGGTCTCGGGCTTTTTAACTTCGCCGTAGGACCAAGATCTTATCATTTCCGGAGAGGCAAGACCTATTTGTATGGATTCAAATTCGATGTTGTTTTCCATTTATCGCATCTCCTTTAGTCATTAAAATTTTCGTTCTCGTCATAGACGTAAACTTCTTCTTCGGCAATATCATCTTCGGGTTCTGCGATAGGATCTGCCGTAAGATCGCTCATTTCGTCATCAAAAAGAACGGTGTCAGAATCTTCGAGGACGCTCTTACCGAGTTCTTCCTCGCTGAACTTTCTTTCATCGGGTCCGTCATCGTCATCGGAATAATCCTTGAGAGGAATTTCGTTATCGTTCTTGTCAAGCACTCTTACGTCCAAAGCGAGGGACTGGAGTTCTTTTGCAAGAACCTTGAAGGATGCGGGAACACCGGGAGTGGGGATATTCTGTCCCTTGACGTTAGCTTCGTACGCTTTTACACGGCCCTTGATATCGTCGGACTTAACTGTGAGAATTTCCTGAAGAGTATATGCCGCGCCGTATGCTTCGAGCGCCCAAACTTCCATTTCACCGAAACGCTGACCGCCGAACTGCGCTTTACCGCCCAAGGGCTGTTGAGTAACGAGCGAGTAGGGACCTGTGGAACGAGCGTGGATCTTATCGTCAACGAGGTGGTGAAGTTTAAGGAAGTACATATAACCAACGGTAACAGGATTATCGAAAGGCATACCGGTACGTCCGTCATAAAGAACGGTCTTACCGTCAACAACCTTAACGAGATTGTCGTTACGGAGGGTTTCGAACTCTTCTTTATTTTCCTGAACCCATTCACGAGTGATCTTTTCGATATGCTTATCGCCGGTGTCGGGATCAGTGATTTCTTTGTAAAGTGCTTTACCTTCCGCGGTTTCGTCATAACGAAGGTCGCGGTAGATATTAGCTTTTGCAAGACATTCTTCGATGTCTTTTTCGTTCGCACCGTCGAATACGGGAGTCATAACCTTCCAGCCAAGCTCTTTTGCCGCACGACCAAGGTGGACTTCAAGAACCTGACCGATATTCATACGGGAAGGAACGCCGAGGGGGTTAAGAACGATATCAAGAGGTGTACCGTCTGCGAGGAAGGGCATATCTTCACTGGGAAGAATACGGGAAATAACACCCTTGTTACCGTGACGACCTGCCATCTTATCGCCGACGGAGATCTTTCTCTTCTGTGCGATATAAACTCTTGCAACCTTGATTACACCGGGAGCGAGGATATCGCAATCGTCACGGGAGAATACCTGAACGTCAACAACGATACCGGTTTCGCCGTGAGGAAGTTTGAGAGAGGTATCACGAACTTCACGTGCCTTTTCACCGAAGATCGCACGGAGAAGTCTTTCTTCCGCGGTGAGTTCGGTTTCGCCCTTGGGAGTAACCTTACCAACAAGGATATCGCCGGAATGAACTTCCGCACCGATACGAACGATACCGTCTGCATCGAGGTCGCGGAGAGCATCTTCACCAACGTTGGGAAGTTCTCTTGTGATTTCTTCCGGACCGAGCTTTGTATCTCTCGATTCGCAATAGTATTCTTCGATGTGGATAGAAGTATAAACGTCATCTCTTACAAGACGTTCATTAAGAAGAACCGCGTCTTCATAGTTATAGCCTTCCCAAGTCATGAAGCCGATAAGAACGTTCTTACCAAGTGCAACTTCACCGTTATCAGTCGCAGGACCGTCAGCGATGATGTCACCTGCAAGAAGTCTTTCGCCCTTCTTAACAACGGGACGCTGGTTTACACAAGTGCCCTGGTTGGAGCGCTTGAATTTGATGAGGTTATAAACGTCGGTTCCGCCGTTGTCCTTACGAACGACAACGCTGTCGGAAGAAACGCTTTCGACGATACCGTCGTTACGGCAGAGAACAAGAACACCGCTATCGTAAGCAGCTTTATGTTCCATACCTGTACCGATGATAGGCGCATCGGTGATCATAAGCGGAACTGCCTGCTTCTGCATGTTCGAACCCATGAGCGCACGGGTGTTATCGTCGTTTTCAAGGAAGGGGATCATCGAAGTCGCAACCGAAACAACCATCTTGGGCGAAACGTCCATAAGGTCAATCTTTGCAGCTTCGAATTCCTGAATTTCATCTCTGTGACGTGCAACAACCTTACGGTTGAGGAAGTTGCCATTTTCGTCGATAGGTTCGTTTGCTGTTGCAACAACATATTCGTCTTCGGAATCCGCAGAAAGATATACAACTTCTTTGGTAACAACGCCGTTGCGAACCACACGGTAAGGTGCTTCGATGAAGCCGAATTTGTTTATCTTTGCATAAGTAGCAAGCGAGGAGATAAGACCGATGTTGGGACCTTCAGGAGTTTCGATAGGACACATTCTACCGTAATGGGTATAGTGAACGTCACGAACTTCGAAGGATGCACGGTCACGGGAAAGACCGCCGGGACCGAGTGCGGAAAGTCTTCTCTTATGAGTGAGTTCGGCAAGAGGGTTCGCCTGGTCCATAAACTGGGAAAGCGGGCTCGAACCGAAGAAATCACGAATTGCGGAAACGATGGGACGGATGTTGATCAGCGACTGAGGAGTAACAGTATCAATATCCTGTGTGGTCATCTTTTCCTTGACAATCTTGTCCATTCTCGAGAAACCGATACGAAGCTGGTTAAGCAAAAGCTCACCAACAGAACGCAAACGACGGTTGCCGAGGTGGTCGATATCGTCGGTCTTACCAACGTTGTGGTAAAGACAGAAAATATAGTTTACCGACGCGAGAATATCATCAATAGTAATATGCTTAGGAATAAGTTCGTCGATAGCTTTATCGCAAGCCTTCTTGAACGCATCAACGTCGGAAAGTCCAACTTCGTTGATGATACGAACAAGAGGATCAATAGAAACATATTCACCGAATCCGAGAATTTCGTCGGAAATACCGGTAACCGCGGTCGCATCAACCATACGGTTCGTGAATACCTTAACTTCAACTTCCTTTTCGTCTTCCATGCAGGTAAGCCAAACTTCGCAAACACCTGCGGCTTCGATTGCTTCTGCTTCAGTTCTCGAAAGCTTTCTGCCTGCTTCGCAGATAACTTCACCGGTAATCGGAGAAACTGCATCACGGGAGAGAGTCTGACCGGTGATACGTCTCGAAATGGAAAGTTTTTTGTTGAATTTATATCTACCAACTTGAGAGATATCATATCTCTTTTCGTCGAAGAAAAGGTTATTTATAAGAATTTGTGCACTTTCGACGATAGGCGGATCGCCGGGACGTAATTTGCGATAGATTTCTTTGAGTGCTTCATCAACGGGGTTTGTCATACCGCCCGCTTGAATAACACGGTCGACTTCGGCAAGCATAGTATCCTTCTCGAATGTTGCCTTCAAGAGAGGTTCGTCGCCGAATTTTTCAAGTATCGCCTCGTTAGAGCCCAAACCGAACGCACGGAGAAGTACGGTTATCGGAATCTTACGGTTTTTATCGATACGAACGTAGAATACGTCAGAGTTATCGGTTTCATATTCAAGCCATGCGCCACGATAAGGAATTACCGTAGCAGCGAGAAGATTCTTGCCCGATTTGTCATCGATTGCTTCATAATATATACCGGGAGAACGGACGACCTGAGAAACAACGACACGTTCCGCACCGTTGATAATAAAGGTTCCGCTGTCTGTCATAAGCGGGAAATCGCCCATATAGATCTCTTGCTCTTTAACTTCGTTGGTAATCTTGTTCGTAAGACGTACAGTTACCTTGAAGGGGGTAGCATAGTTGAGATCACGATCCTTGCATTCTGCAATGCTGTACTTGGGAGTTTCATCAAGAGAATAATCGACAAACTCGATAATAAGGTTGCCCGAATAATCCATCATGGGCGAAATATCTCTCAATACGCCACCAATATCACGTTCTACAAAGTCTTTGAAGGACTTCTTCTGAACTTCAATAAGATTTGGAATTTCGAGAACCTCATCGTTCTTGGAAAAAGACATTCTGAGGGTTTTTCCGAGAAGTCGTTCTTTTACCATTTAACCAATCACTCCATTCTTTGTTCTTCGCCTGTGAACATCTGCTTTGTTCATTGTCCTATGCGGAAAATCGGCTTTTTCGACAGTTCACATAACCTCGAAAACGGCATAAGTTCCGCATTGTAGTGCAGTTTACTATAATAACACTCAGTCAAGGGTTTGTCAAGAGTTTTTTACCATTTTTCTTGTAAAATTTAACAATCTAGGTTTTCTGCATTATTCAAATCCGTTGACTTTTGTTGTATATGGCTTTATAATATATTTTATATGAAGGAAAAACGAAGGGATCGATATTATGGCAAGATCGTCAAACCAAAAGAAAAAGCTTTCCCTGCTCCGTTCGATTCTGCTTGAACGCACAGGACCTGAGCACCCGATTTCAATGAAAGAAATCATTTCCGCGCTCGACGCTTATGGTGTTTCTGCGGAAAGAAAAAGTATTTATAACGACCTTGAAACACTTCGCGAACTCGGTCTGGATATCCAAACTGTCAAGGGCAGATATTCGGGATATTACGTCGGTATGCGCGAATTCGAGCTTCCCGAACTCAAATTGCTTGTCGATGCGGTTCGCGCTTCGAAGTTTATAACCGAAAAGAAAAGCGCTGTTCTTATCAAAAAACTTGCTTCCCTTGCCAACGAGCATGACAGAAAATCGTTGAACCGCGCCGTCTTCGTTTCGAACCGTACAAAATCCGACAACGAAGACATCTATAAAGCAATCGACGTTATTCACGATGCGATCGAAGCCGACAAATGTATCTCCTTTTCCTATTTTTCTTGGACACCCGACAAAAAGAAGGAGCTTCGTAACGACGGGAAGCGCTATGACGTGAGTCCTTGGTCGCACGTTTGGGACGACAGCAATTATTATCTCGTCGGGTTTGACAACGAGAAAAAAGAGATTCGACATTATCGTGTCGATAAAATGCTTAAAATCGTTCTTGCCGAAAAAGAAAGAAACGGCGAAGAAGAATTTAAGAAGTTCGATATTTCTTCCTATTCGGGTTCGGTATTCGGTATGTTCGGCGGTGCGCCCGAAAGAGTCACCCTCTCTTGTGCAAACCGTCTTGCAAACGTTATGCTTGATAAATTCGGAAGCGATATAACGATACTTAACGACGGCGACCGTTTCAGAATACACGTCAACGTCGTTCCGAGCCCCGTATTCCTCGGTTGGATTATGGGCTTTGGCAGCGACGTCGAAATAATCTCCCCCGACAGCATAGCAGAAAAACTTAAAGAACTTTACAAAACCGCAAAACTTTTTTAGTTTTCATTTAAGGTTAAAGGCATAGACTCTACCCACTAAATCGGGACAGGAGGGATTTTATGGCTGATATTTTCACGTTCAAACGAATCGAAAAGAAATATCATATAACCAAAGCCGAAAAAGATGCTTTGATATCCCGATGTTCCGAATATCTCATTCCCGACATACATAAAAACGACACGGTTTGCAGTCTTTATCTTGATACGCCAAACTTTCTTATTATAAGAAACTCCATCGAGGCAAAAACCTATAAAGAAAAGCTCCGTTTGAGAAGCTACGGCACAACGAACGGACAGGGCAAGGTGTTTTTTGAGATAAAGAAAAAGTTCAAGGGTGTTGTTTATAAAAGACGAATATCGACGACGCTCGAATCGGCAATAAATTATCTCGAAAACGGCATAAAACCCGAAAGTTCACAGATAATGAACGAAATCGATTATGCGATGAACTTTTATAAAAAACCGAAGCCGAGAATGTTGGTTGCTTATGAGCGCGAAGCATATTTCATAAAGGATATGCCAAATCTTCGAATAACCTTCGATTCCAACGTAAGATACCGAAGTGATAACCTCGACCTTTCAAAAGGAACCGACGGGAAAAGGGTTATCCCTAACGGCGAATATATTCTCGAAATCAAGACCGACGGAAGTATGCCGATTTGGTTATCCCATATCCTCGACGAGCTTACGATACTGCCCTCTTCGTTCTCGAAATACGGCAAATCATATCTTGATGCCACAGGGCTTTCCCCGATATATCTTGAATCCACAGAACCCGAAGGAGAAGAAAATTATGTCTGCGCTGTTTGAATCCGTATTAAAAGACGGTTTTTCCGTCGAAACATATCTTATTTGCATCGCTTGTGCGCTTGTTTGCGGTATTATCGCCGCCGTTTCGGCAGGTGTTCGCTCGATGCCGTCAAAAAGCTTTTTGGTTTCCTTGATTTTGCTTCCGATGATCGTTTCGACGGTTATCACGATGGTAAACGGCAACGTCGGAACGGGTGTTGCGGTTATGGGTGCGTTTTCGCTCGTTCGTTTCCGTTCGGTTCCCGGAAAGGCGAAGGATATCGTTTCGATATTCCTCTCGATGACCGCGGGTTTGGCTTGTGCGGGCGGTTACGTTGCAATCGCGATACTTTTCTCGGTTATTGTCGGTGCCGTTCTTATTGCCCTCTCGTTCATTCCGATCGGTTGTGACGAAATGATGGTGCTTAATATCACGGTTCCCGAATCTCTAAACTTCACCGACGCTTTTTCCGACCTTTTCAAGAAATACACCAATTCTTGCAAACTCGTCAGAACAAAAACCTCGAACATGGGCAGTCTTTACAAGCTCACCTACAAAATAAAACCGAAAAACAGAAACCTCTTGAAAGAATTCATTGACGAGCTCCGTTGTCGCAACGGAAACCTTGAAATTTCAATTTATGAATCTATCGAGGAAGGTGAAACACTTTGAAGAAATTTATAGCATATTTCCTTTTCGTTTCTTTATTGATCACTGCCGTGGGATGCGATAACGCCTCCCCTGCCGATAACTCAAGCGACGTTTCGAATCCTCCCTCTTCCGAAACCGTCAATGCGGAAATCTCGCTTGTCGACACTTCTGCTTTTGATTTTGAGTTTTCGAAACGCGACAAGAAAAACACGTACGACCAAAAAGACGTCAAGAATCCCACAGAAAACGAAAATTCCATCGACATCACTTCCGAAGGAACATATATCTTCTCGGGTGATATAAACAAGATGATAACCGTTTCTGTCGGTGACGAAGAAAAGGTTCAAATTGTTCTTGACAACGCAAATTTAACCAACGAAAACGGGCCTTGTATCTATATTAAAGAAGGCGACAAAGTGTTTATCACCCTCAAAGAAGGTACGGAGAACAAAATCTCCGACGGCACGGGGTATGATTTTGTCGACGGTGATTCCAACGTCGACGGCGCGATATTCTCACGCTCCGACCTTACGATAAACGGAAAAGGTTCTCTCTCCGTCTTCGGAAAGACGAAACACGCGGTCGTTTCGAAAGACGACCTTAATATCGTTTCCGCAACGCTTTCCGTTTTTTCGGTTGGTGTTGCGCTCGACGGCAAGGATTGTGTTAAGATCTCCGATGCAAACCTAACTCTTTCTGCGGGCAGCGACGGTATCCGTTCCGACAACGCAGAGGACGAAAACCGCGGTTTTGTTTATATCGAAAGCGGTAAAATCAATATAACCTCGGGTAACGACGGTATTCAGGCGGAAACGGTTTTGAAAATCGACAACGCCGATATCAATATTGTTGCAAACGGCGGTTCTTCAAATACGATTGGTTCTATAAACAGCGACGAATCATATAAGGGCTTGAAGTCAGCCAAAGACGTTATTATCAACAACGGCGTCTTCAACATCGATTCGATGGACGATTCTATCCACGCGAACAACTCTATTCTCATCAACAACGGCGAATTTAATCTCAAAAGCTCCGACGACGGAATACATGCCGACCTCGACCTTCAGATTGCAAACGGAAAGATCAACGTCAAAAAAAGTTACGAAGGTCTTGAAGCAAGTAAAATTGTCGTTTCGGGCGGCGAAATTGATATAACCGCATCCGACGACGGCCTGAACGCCGCGGGCGGTAACGACGGCTCGGGTATGCAGAATCCGAACCAACAAGGTCAACAGCCCGAACCCCCTCCCGAAGGGTTCGACGGACAACAACCCGGTCAACCTCCGGAAGGTTTTGACGGAAGTATTCCCGAAAATCCTCCCGAAGGATTTGGTGGTCAGGGCGGTAACGGCAAAAGACCCGAAGGTTCTTCAGGCGGAAAAGGCGAAAGACCAAGCGGAAACATGGGAGGCGGTTTCGGCGGTGATATGTTCGGCAACGGCGTTGGCGAAGTTATAATTACAGGCGGCAACGTACTCATCAACGCTTCGGGCGATGGTATCGACTCGAACGGAACTATAACCGTTTCGGGCGGTGTTACGCTTGTTAGCGGTCCTACAAATAACGGCAACGGCGCACTTGACTATCAATCGGGCGCAACCGTAAAAGGCGGTGTGTTTGTTGCTCTCGGAAGTTCGGGTATGGCACAGGGATTCTCGAACGCAGAAAACCAAGGTTCGATCTTCACGACCTTCCAAACCGTAAATGGCGGAACTAAGTTCGCACTTTGCGACAGCAACGGCAAGGAAATCGTTTCCTTCACTCCCGATAAGGCATTTTCATCCGTTGTGGTTTCTACCCCCGAAATTCAGACGGGCAATACCTATTCTCTCGTCATCGGCGACACAGAAATCGCAAAGATCGAGATGACGTCGCTCATTTACGGTTCCGGCGGTATGGGTATGGGCGGTAAACCGGGTCGTCGCTGATACGACCAACCAAAAAGTTAATTAATTGCATAACAAAAGGGCATCACAGAGATGCCCTTTTGTTTTTATCTTTTATTAAGTGTTGCGGAGTTTGTCATCATAACGTTACCGTATTTATCGGTAACGACACAATAAACCTGTCTTCCTGCACGTGCGTTCGTCATCGTTACGGAATAAGTATTGCCCGTGAAAGTCGGTGTATAGGTAAAGGATGTTGAGCCCTTATCTTTATAATACCATTTATATGTCAAGCCTTCGCCACTTGCCGAAACCGTAACAGTTGCGGTTTTTCCGTTTGCAACAGTAACCGATTGAAGCGGTGCGCTGATGGAAAGACGCATACCCAACGTTACAACTTCGGATACGACCGAGTTGCCATATTTATCGGTAATAACGCAATAAATCTGTCTTCCTGCACGTGCGTTCGTCATCGATACGGAATAGGTGTTGCCTGTGAACGACGTTGTGAGTGTAAACTTGCTTTCGCCCTTGTTTTTGAAGTACCATTTATAAGTGAGTCCATCGCCGACAGCATTAACCGTAACCGTTGCGGTAACTCCGCTTTGAACAGAAACGTTCACGGGCTGTTTTGTAATCATAGCCGTCATGCCGAGCGTTACGGTTTTGGTTGTAACGACGTTATCATATTTATCTGTGATTACGCAATAAATCTGTCTTCCTGCACGTGCGTTCGTCATCGTTACGGAATATGTGTTGCCGGTGAACGAAGTTGTGAGTGTGAACTTGCTTTCGCCCTTGTTTTTGAAATACCATTTATAAGTGAGTCCTTCGCCAACAGCATCAACCGTAACAGTTGCGGTAACTCCGCTTTGAACAAAAACGTTCACGGGCTGTTTTGTAATCATAACTGCCATGCCAAGCGTTGCAATTTCGGTTGTAATAGAATTGCCGTGTTTGTCGGTGATCACACAATAAACCTGACGGAAAGCGCGGTATTGATTCATTGTAACGAAATAAGTATTGCCGGTAAAGGTTTCGGTGAGTGTGAACTCACTGTCGCCTCTATTTTTATAATACCATTCATATTTGAGATCGTCACCAACCGCATTAACAATAACCGTTGCGGTTTGTCCGTTTTTAACAACGACAGATTCGGGCTGTGAAATCAATTCAACAGCAATGTCCAAGGTTGCAATTTCGGATTGTATGCTGTTCCCATATTTATCTGTGACTACGCAATAAACTTGTCTGCCTGCGCGATTCGAATCCATTACAGCGGCATAATAGTTCGTCTTTGTGCTGTTTGTCGGCAAGAAAACTGTGCTATTTGCATTTTTGTAATACCATTGATAAGTGAGTCCTTCACCATTTGCCACTACGGACACAATCGCAATCTCGCCGTTTTCGGCAGAAACAGAAATGGGCTGATAGAGGATTTCAAGCTCTTCTTTGGGGTCCTCAGAAGGGTCTTCGGAGGGTTCTTCAGAGGGTTCTTCAGAAGGTTCTTCGGAAGGTTCTTCGGAAGGTTCTTCAGAAGGTTCTTCGGAGGGTTCTTCAGAAGGTTCTTCGGAAGGTTCTTCAGAAGGTTCTTCGGAAGGTTCTTCAGAGGGTTCTTCGGAAGGTTCTTCGGAAGGTTCTTCGGAGGGTTCT
>JAZOSQ010000056.1:0-7152 GCA_045657245.1 Eubacteriales bacterium
AAGTGAGAGTGAAGATAACGGAATCATCTTCAACAGCGAAGTTTCTCTTGTTAGTGTTGATGGTTGCAGTACGGATGTTTGCAAGACCGTCGTTAACGGGAGTTGCGAGGTATTCGTCTTCATCAAATGCGTGAGTTACGCTGGAGAGGTTTTCCCAGTTGGAAGCGGGAACTTTGGTTACGCAGAGGAGAGCATTTTCATCATCTTCGTTAAGGTCGTTGGTGATGAGAAGCTTGGTTTCGTCGTAGTATACCTTGAAGTCAAGAAGGGTAAGACCGGTTTCGGTGCCGTTAGAAGCAGTGATGTTCTTGAGCTTGATAGTTACTTCGATTTCATCGCCTGCCTTATAGGTAGCGGGACCTTCGATGATCAAATCGAACTTGCCGTCAGCGTTTCTGTCGCCCATTGCAGCTTCGATGTCAAAGCCGGGAACGGGTTCTTCAGAAGGTTCTTCAGAGGGTTCTTCAGAGGGTTCTTCAGAAGGTTCTTCGGAAGGTTCTTCAGAGGGTTCTTCGGAAGGTTCTTCAGAGGGTTCTTCGGAAGGTTCTTCGTCGATGGTAACCTGGCTGAATACAACACCGGAAACGGTGGAGTAAACATCCTGGAATTTAGCATAACCAACGTTTACGGTGAGCTTGTCTCTAACCTGAAGCGCCTTGAGGTTGTTCAAGCTTACGGTATCGGTGCAGGTATCGTGTGCCATAAGGACAATTCTGCCTTCGCCGAGAGTCCAAGTTGTGTAATCGGTAGCATTTACGTCTGCTGCAACAACTTCATAAAGACCGGTAGTTTCATCAAATTCGAGAAGAACATGAGTCCACCATTGGAATGTTGCGGTACTACCGTCAGAACCATAGATGGTTTCAACCGTCTTGGAAGAATCTGCAGAAGACCAAACGTAAACGTAGGTGGATGCAGAATATAGGTTTGCAGCACCAACATTGATTTCCAATCCGGTGGGAGAAACAGGAACGGTAGGTTCTACAGGTTCGGAACCGGGGATTTCTGCCTGTCCGCCTGTGGGGGTGAAGTAGATTTCGATACCAAGATCGCCGTCAGCGTCAAGGTCGGTGAGAGTACCGCCGTTGAGAACGAGCGCGTCGCCTTCTTGAAGTGCAACTGCAGTATCGTATGCAGGGTTATTTTCATGAATCATGAAAATAACGGTGTGAGTGCCGTTCGAGTTGCCATAGAGCCAGGTGTCATAATCTACATTGCCTTCACCTGCAGTTTCGGTTGCGGAAACAACGAACTGGTCGATGGAAGAAACGTAAGTGAGCTGGACTTTATGCCAATATTGGAACTGTTCAGCGGTGATGTTGTTGCTGTTCCAAGTTCCGGTGGGATGGAGGGCGCCATTGCCCCAGTAGTAGAAATAGACTTTTGTGCCGTTGAGGTAGCCTTCGTCTGCTTCGAGAGCTGTTCCTCTGGGAGCGCAGTTGTCCATCATAATGTTTTCAACGTCCGCGAAAACCGCAAAAGGAATTATCGCAAGCAACATTGCAAGAACAACAGCGAAAGAGATAAACTTTTTCACAATATAATCCTCCTTTTATTAGGTTCATTCATTATAATAAAGCAGTATTGTTTTGTCAAGTGGAAATGAATACATAAAAAGAACGCCGTCTTTCGACAGCGTGTGTTTTATAATAATATCGGTTGGATTTGTTTTCCGACTATTGCTTGCTCGACAGAAAATGGTATTAACGAAAAATCGCAAATCAACGAGCAGGGTTTGTCAAGAGGGGCATCCTGGCCAAACGGAACGAAAAATACGTTTTTCTTTTCGAGCGTCAAAGCGATGTTAGCGAGATTTGCACCAAGCCCATCGTTTGTTGCAAGTCCGATGACAACGGGTTTTCGGCATCGCATTTGCGCTTTAACACACATAGTAACCGTCGAATCGGTTATACCATGAGCGATTTTTGCGAGAGTGTTTCCTGTGCAGGGAGCGACGATGACCGAATCGAAATTGCCTCGAGTCACGGTTTCTTCAGCCGATTTTATCGAGAGAATTGGCTCGTTTCCTGTGATGCCGATGATGGTTTGCTTTAACGTATCCGCTCTGCCGAATCGTGTGTCGGTGTCGCGAGAAACCTCGGAGAGTGCAGGGATGATTTCGTTTTCTATTGCAAGTTGTTTTAAAATTTCGAGAGAAGCCTTGTGGGTACAGAACGAACCGCACATTGCGTATAAAAACTTCATACAAGCACTCCCTTCTCGTGCAGTGACTCGGAAACAGTTTCAAAAACAACTCTACCTGCCGTTTCGGGAGCGTATTTACCGGGCACCCCAAGCGCACGGATGAATCTGTCACAAAGAAATTTTTCGCCAGCCTCGCTCAATCCGCCGGGTAGTGAGGCGAGGTCGATGAAGAGTGTTCTTGGTTTCAATGAAGAAATTGCCTTTTCGTTGGCTATGGGAAAGGGGATCGTGTTGAAAATAACGTCTGCGTTCGAAAATAACGCTTCCAAATCATCAAAGGTTGTCGATTTCAAACCGTTCATTTCCGCTTGTAATCTCGAAACACCTCTCCGCGCAACGACCGAAACCGTCGCACCCAAAGAACGCAAAAGCTCGGACAGATATTCCCCGATTCTGCCATAACCAAGAATAACCGTGTTGGCACCACAAATCGTAGTATTCAAGTTGTTCATTGCAATAGATATTGCCCCTTCGGCGGTGATTTTTGCGTTTTGGCGCAAAAAATCTTCTCTTTTTGCATAATCGATTCTTTTGTCAGATATTTCGGGAAGGTTTCCGCCAAGAAGGAAAATATCATCTCCGGCAACCGACAGAATCTCGTCAATTCGAATCTCTCTGTCGGAAAATGGTGCGTTTAGTATGTCGCCCTTGCAATATGGAATGGGGAAAATTATCGCCGATGTATTTTTTATTGCGGTTTCGATATCGCTTTTTCCGAAACCGATTTTTTCACAGACATAACCCGACGCTCGGAACATTTTGGCGACGACGTTCATGCGTTCATCACCGCCTGCTATCGTAATTTTCATGACTGTTCCTCCTTTATCTTTGTCAGTTTATGTCTGTGAATGAAAATTCGTTCAGTTTTTTATCAATATCGGCTTGCTTGATTCGATGGGTTTTCCTTCCTCGGAGAACATATTCTCGTTTGCACACAAAATTGATTCGGGGTCTGCACGATAGAGCTTTGAGATCGTCCAGACGTCCTCGCCTTTTTGGGGGAAGAAATAGATCAACGCGGAATCGTCCTCGGTCACTTCTCTCGGAACTCTTTTGCTTACTTCCGAAACAAAGCTTTCTTCCGATTCGGAAAAGACATAGATTTTCGCACCTGCAACAACTCTTGCCGTCACGCTTCCGTCGGGGTGAAGTGTCGAGGAAACTTCAATAGGATAACTGTCGGCAGAAACCGTCGATTCGCTTTCGGGGAACTCAATCGGGAAGAATTGGTTGTAGGGGATAGAATGGTCGAGTGAATATATTCCGTCGGCTGTTTCGGTAATAAGAGTTACGACGAAATTACCGCTTAGATTGATGCCGCCTTCGGTTTTTTCTGCGACAGAGCCGTAATCACGAACAACTGCATCGAGAATATTGTCTGTTTTTGGGGTTGTCGGTGCGATTGTTCCTTCACTCGAAAAACTGACGTCGCTTTGTGAATGGAAATGAGGAAGCGAAGCTGTCGAAACAATCGGAACGCTGTCGAAATCCTTTTCGAAAAGGTCGTCGGCGACGGTTATTGTGTTTGTGCCGTTGACCTTAACCCTTGCTTTCACCGAAAACGTGGTTTTTATCACCCTGCTTTCGCCGTATTGGTCGAGCTCGGGCGAAAATTCGGGTGTGATCGGTTCAAGCGAAACCGAAACGCGTTTTTCGTTGTTTATGGCTTCGTTTTCGAAATCGATATTAATAGGAAGCGTTTTTTGTGACATATAATATCTGCCTTCGTGGTTTTCGTCTTCACAGAGGACATGCATATTCGCCGTGGTTTTTATATCTGCATGACCGTTGGAAAGCGTAACTTGGGGTTCTTGAAGGAAGATGTTACCGCCGACGATTTCACCAATGCATTTTTCACTTTGGTTAAGCGGAAGCGATTCCGAGAAACGATAATCGTTTTCGAAAAGAACGGTTTTGCTGTTCAAAGAAAGCTCTTTTTTCTTGAAGAAAATGTTTTTATTTTCGTTGACGTCGACCGTTTTTGCCGAAAATTCGCCTTCGACGTCAAATTTTGCGCCGACCGTCGCTTTTGCAACAAGCCGCCTTGTGCTCAAAAGCTTACAACCGATTCTTTCGCAATTAACCTTGCAAAAAGCCGAAAGCGTTTCTGCGTTCGAACGGGGAATGTTCACCGATTGCGAAAACTCCTGAACGAAGCTAACGCATCTCAAACGGCTTTTGTAATCGGTTTCATAGAGTACGTCGAACAATGCCTTTCCTTTAACGACCGCTTTGCCATCTTCGATAGAACAGCTTTCGGCAAAAGGTGTGCAATCGACCTTGATAAGCCGTGCGATATCGGGACAATATTCGGGGAGAGGGAAATCGTATTCAAGCTCCTTTTCAACCTTCGTTGATAAAAGCTTTTTCGGGATAAGTATTTCGTTGGTGGTGATAGCTATTTTCATCGCGCCCTTTCGTTTTTTTGGTAATATATATGAACGCGATTCGAGTTTTATGAATAAACTGCAATCGAGAAAGGCAGTGAGGCATATGTGTAATGATTTCGGAAAAACCGTTGGGGTTGCCGCTTTGACGTTTGGGGCAGGTGTTTTGCTTTGCCTTGTTTTGCCGGCGGGTGCTCTTGTATGTGTCGAGGCAGCATTGATAGTCGGTGCGGGTGCGGCATTATTTATTAGATGAGGTGTTTTTATGAAGATTTATTGCTTTCGTTCGCCGAAATTCTTAAAACCGTTGTTGAGGTTTATGTTTGCAAGATAAAAAATCCAAAAAAGAGTCGAAAAATATTGACAGCCAAAAGCGATGGTGATATAATCTTGCCCATATTGAAGAGTAAAGGCCTATACGTGAAGTGCCGACAGAACGGGGAGTTGTCAGTCGGACGAAAAACGAAAATCGTTTGCGGTTTGGGCCTTGCATCCCGCTTCATACGGCAAAAATTCATAGGCACCGCCTTTTCGGCGAAAACGCCTTCTTTTCTTGCTATATGTAACGCAGGATAAGGAGGTATTTTTTTGTGAAAAAAACGTCGCTTCGAAACACAAAGGTTCTTGCAATTTCTGCTTTTACTGTTGCATTGAGCGTTCTTATCGGTTGGGTTTGTAAAAGCTATCTGACGTTCGGTGACGGTTCGATAAGACTCACCTTTGAAAATATTCCCATAATCCTTTCGGGCATCTGGTTCGGACCTGCTGTCGGACTTGCCGTCGGTGCATCGTCTGACGTTATATCGGCGCTCCTTTCGGGATATTCGATAAACCCGATAATAACCGTCGGCTCGGCTTTCGTCGGTATCGTTTCGGGCATTCTTTCTTCCTATATTATAAAAGATAAAAAGAACTTCGCTTCTTATCTTATAATATCGGTCTGCGCGCATACCGTCGGCTCGGTTATAATCAAGTCGTATGGGCTTTGGTTGTATGGCTATGCGGTGCTGATGCAGATAAGAATACCGCTGTATATTGTTATCTCTGTCGCAGAAAGCTACATTATATATATATTAAATAAAAATACGGGTATTAGGTCGGGGATAGAAAGGTTGATAAAGAGAAAATGAATTATAACGAAGCTCTTGAATATATCCACTCTGTAATGTGGATGGGTTCGCGTCCCGGACTTTCGAGAACGGTTGAATTGTTGGAACGTCTCGGCAATCCCGAAAAGGATATAAAGTTCGTTCACGTTGCCGGAACCAACGGCAAGGGTTCGACCTGCTCTATGCTTAATTCGGTTTTGATCGAGGCGGGTTATAACGTCGGACTTTATACTTCGCCCTATATCGTTCGTTTCAATGAACGTATGCAGGTAAACGGAACCCCTATTGCCGATTCCGAACTTGCAGAACTGACCGAGATTGTAAAACCCCATGCCGAAAGTATGGAGGATAAGCCGACCGAGTTCGAACTCATAACGGCATTGTCGTTTCTGTATTTCAAAAGACATAATTGCGACGTTGTCGTGCTTGAAGTCGGAATGGGCGGAAGATTGGATTCGACGAACGTTATCGAATCACCCCTCGTTTCTGTAATAACAGGTGTTGCTGTTGACCATATAGCCGTTTTGGGCAACACGGTTCCTCAAATTGCCGTCGAGAAGGCAGGTATAATAAAAAAAGGAAGACCTGTCGTGTACGGCGGAAGGGATGACTCTGCTTTTGAAGTTATATCCGAAAAGGCAAAAGAATGTCGTTCCGAGCTAACACGTACAAAGCTTGATACGATAAAAATCAATTCCGTTGGTATTGAGGGAATAGATTTCGATTATTCGGGCTACAATAATTTGAAACTGTCACTCTGCGGAAGCTATCAGCCCGAAAATGCCGCGACCGTCATCGAAACCGTGGGAGCGTTGAGAAGTTGTGGATTCGAAATTTCCGAAAAGCAATTACGTGACGGCTTGAAGAACGCTCGCTGGCGTGCAAGGTTCGAGGTTCTTTCGACAGACCCCGTCGTTGTGTTCGACGGTTCGCATAACCTTCAGGGCATAACGGGTGCCGTTGGAAGCATAAAGCAATTCTTCGGCGATAATAAGGTTGTATTGCTTATGGGTGTACTTGCCGATAAGGATTATCGTGATATGGTTGCGTTGCTTGCGCCTCTTTCGGAATGCGCTTTCACAATAACTCCCGATTCGCCCCGTGCGTTAAAATCGAAGGATCTTGCTTCTGTGTTTTCCGATTTTGGTGTAAGATCGACCTCGTTTGACGAAATCGAAGAGGGTGTCGCTGTCGCTTACGAGATGGCAAAAACCCAAAATATGCCCCTCGTAATGCTCGGCTCACTCTATATGTATGGTGACGTTTATAACGCTTTCGAAAAAACGAAGAAAAACGTCGAAAATCATACGATCCAAAAATAATTTCGTGCGAAAGTCATTGTGTCGCAAGGGATTTGAAACTTTTTGAAAAAAATCGAAAAAAAGTTAAAAAAAGGTATTGACAAAGCGGAATGGTTGTGATAGAATAGCCAAGCTGTCGCCGAGAGGGAC
>JAZOSQ010000057.1:0-24467 GCA_045657245.1 Eubacteriales bacterium
GCCGTCTTCAAGACCGAAGCGGAGTTTGAGAACCGATTCTTCACGAGGAGTTAATGTATGAAGAACTTCCAAGAGGTGTTCTCTCAACATTTGATAAGACGCTGCATCTGCAGGTGCAGGTGTATTATCGTCGGCAATAAAATCGCCGAGGTGGGAATCTTCTTCTTCGCCTATCGGCATTTCCAAAGAAACGGGTTCTTGTGCGATCTTCAGGATATCACGAACCTTGTCGACGGGCATATCCATTTCCTTTGCGATTTCTTCATCAAGAGGATCTCTTCCCTTTTCCTGAAGAAGCTGGCGAGAAACACGAAGAACCTTGTTGATAGTTTCAACCATATGAACAGGGATTCTTATTGTTCTTGCTTGGTCTGCGATCGCACGGGTTATTGCCTGTCTGATCCACCAGGTTGCATAAGTCGAGAACTTAAATCCCTTGCCGTAGTCAAACTTTTCCGCCGCCTTCATAAGACCGAGGTTACCTTCCTGAATCAAATCGAGGAAGAACATACCTCTGTTTACATAGCGTTTTGCGATACTTACAACAAGACGAAGGTTTGCTTCAACAAGTTGTTGTTTCGCATAAAGGTCACCATGGGACATTTTGTTTGCGAGTTCGAGTTCCTTTTCCGCAGAAAGAAGCGGTACTTTACCGATTTCTTTAAGATACATTCTTACGGGGTCGTCGATAGAAACGCCTTCTTGAGAAAGAAGGGTGTCGACATCTTCGGTAACTTCTTCGAATTCTTCGCTTTCGATATCCTCATCGGTCATATCGAAAACGCTGTTTGAAAGTTCAGCGGCAACGTCGATACCATTCTTTTCCAAAGCTTCGCAAGCTTTTTCGAGTTTTTCGATCGAAACGTCGGTATCGGCAAGTGCAGCCAATACGTCGAGAACCTTTATGGTTCCGTTTTCTTTCGCTTCATCAAACTTTTCTTGGGTAAAACCGGACAAATCTCTATCCATTTTTATCCTCCTGTATGTTGGATTTTTTATTTTTGATTTTATTAAGATACTCACTCAACGCTGCCGCAGGATCGGATTCGATCTTCTTATCGTATTCGTTGCGTTCACGGAGAGTTTTCAGAGCATCAATATGTGAATTAAGTGCCGTAAGAGTGATATCGCCGAGTTGAAGTCTTGAAGCACGGCAGTTTTCCAAAGCTCCTATCTCTCTTGCGGTAAGAACACCGTCTTTTGAAAGAACGACTTCCCTTTCTTCCGCAAAATCATCGCAGAAAAGAGAGAAAATCTTTTTATTGAGTGAGGTTGCAAAATCGTCCTCGGTCAGACGCTTTACTGCTTCGGGCCCGAAGTCTTTTCTTATCAGCAAAAGTCCGATTATTGCTTCTTCATGCGACGCTTCCGACGAGAATTTTATCTTATCGGCATTTGCGTTTCCGCCGAACCCGCTTTGTTCACGCAATGCGGCACGGCCTTGTTCTCTATGAATATTCTTTTCGTTCTTTTTATAAATTCTTTCGACTTCGTCAAGAAGCGAACCCAACGTAAGCCCAAGCTTTTCTGCCGCGCGGGAAGCATACACTTCACGTTCGGGACGGGAAGCAAGAGTTGCGATAAATTCCGTAACCTTCGGAACGGCGCGGAGCTTTTCTTCGGCAATCGTTATATCATAACGCGAGATTATCTCGTCGATACGGTAATCAATCTGTCCCGATGAACCCGTAAGCTTTGCACGGAAAGCATTTGCACCGAATTTCTTTATGAACTCATCGGGGTCTTTCGTTTCTGTGCCAAGATTAATAATCTTTGTATCGACACCTACTTGGTTAAGCATTTCGATACCCTTAAGGGTTGCTTTTCTGCCAGCGGCATCAATATCGTATGCAAGATAGACCGTTCGAACGTAATTCGAAATCGTTCTTGCGTGTTCGGACGTTATTGCAGTTCCGAGCGTTGCGATTGCGTTATCAAAACCCGCTTGATGAAGCGCAATGCAGTCGGGCGAACCTTCACAGAGGATAAACGCGCCGGTATCTGTATTTTTTGCGATATTCAAGCCGAAAAGGATTCTGCTTTTCTTAAATACGGGAGTGTCAGAAGTATTTATATACTTTCGTTCGTCATTTTCGTTCAATCTTCGTCCGCTGAATGCGACGACCTCGCCGTTTGCATCGAAAACAGGGAATATTATACGGTTTCGGAACATATCGTACATTCTGCCGTTTTTGCCCTCTCCGCCGAGGAAGGCGGTCTTTATTTCAAGAGGCGTGAAGCCCTTTGACATCAAGTAATCACATAGAGGAGCTTGTCCATAAGGCGAATTCGGCGCAAAGCCGATACCGAAGCGTTTTATCGTCATCGATTCGAAATTACGTTTTTCAAGGTAAGACCTTGCAAACGCACCTTCGGGAGAAAGGAGAGCTTTATAGAAAAAACGTGCGGCCTCACGATTCATTTCGAAAACACGGTCACGTTTTACCGTTGGTTTCGAATAGTCTTTATCATAATTTTCCTCAACCTTAATTCCTGCTCGTTTTGCCAAAAGCTCGACAGCATCACGGTATTCAAGGTTTTCGGTCTGCATAACAAAGGTTACAACGTCGCCACCTGCACCACAACCGAAGCAATAATAACTGCTTGTTGCAGGAAACACAGTGAACGACGGGGTACGTTCGCTATGGAAGGGACAACGTCCGACCAGGTTACCGCCCGCACGTTTTAAGGTTACCACCCTGCCGATAACGTCTTCGACGGTGTTACGTAATTTAATCTCTTCCAAAAATTCACGTGTAAAAGCCATTTTATTCCTCCTTTCGCGTTTTTATCAAAATCAGTTTTATTTATACTGCCAAACTTTCGGAACAAACAGTTCTGTGAAGCAACCGAGAGCATAACGGTCGGTCATACCTGCGATAAAATCGGCGGTTGCGACGCTTACACCGTCACGTTCGGCATATTTCATATATTCGTTTGGTATCTTTTCGGGGTGTGCGGAGAAATGTTCGTACAGGAAGGTTATCATATTCAACACTTTTCCGTCTTCGCTTTTGGCAACCTTATTACGATACACACGTTCAAACATAAAATCACGAAGCTTATCCATCGCATCGGCATACGGTTCTAACATACCGATTCCGTTTTCGACACCATAATTTATAACCGCTGTTACAAGCGAGGTTATTCTATCGCTATGGGTTTCTCCGAGGCCATCGCGAAGTTCTTTCGGGATATCCGACGGTCTTAAAAGACCTGCACGGGTGGCATCGTCGATATCGTGGTTTATATAGGCAATTCTGTCGGCATATTTAATTATTCTGCCCTCGAGAGTTGAAGCAGGTTCGTCGCCGGTATGGCAAAGTATTGCGTCACGAACCTCGAAAGTAAGATTAAGTCCCTCTCCTTCGTTCTCAAGAAAATCGACAACACGGAGGCTTTGTTCGTTATGGCGGAAGCCCTCGGGAAGGATATAGTCAAGCGCCCTCTCGCCGGAATGTCCGAAGGGGGTATGTCCAAGGTCGTGTCCAAGCGCAGATGCTTCGGCAAGGTCCTCGTTAAGACGAAGTGCACGAGCGATCGTACGAGCAATCTGGGCAACCTCTAAAGTATGAGTCAACCTTGTTCTGTAATGGTCGCCTTCGGGAGCGAGGAAAACCTGCATTTTATGCATTAAACGGCGGAAGCTCTTTGAATGGGTAATGCGGTCACGGTCACGTTGAAATTCGGTTCTCAAAGGACATTCATCAGCGGAACGCAATCTACCCTTCGTATTTTTTGAATGAAAAGCGCTTTCGCACAAAAAAGATTCTTCAAACTCAAACGTTCTGTTTTTTATCATTTCGAAAACCTCGAAAAAACACTATTTAATTATATATACGCAAAAAAAACGCAATTTACTTTTTTTACCAACAATTTTTTTATTTAATAAATTGTTTTTATTTCAATCTATTGTGTTTTTTAAAAAAAGTGGTATAATTAAAATGAATTTTTGTGTACTTGGAGAAGAAATGTTCGGATATGTACGCCCTTTGAAAAGCGAACTTCTCGTTAAGGACAGCGAATTTTATTCTGCCGTTTATTGCGGACTTTGTCATTACGGCGGAAAAAACGTTTCGTTTTTAACACGTTGGCTTCTCAATTATGATTTTGTGCTTCTTTCCCTATTACGAATGTCGCTCACAGATGAGCATATTTGCGCCGAAAAGAAGCTCTGCCCTTACAAACTTAAAAAAAAGAATTGTGTTTGCGCGAACGGTAGCTTCGATTTCGTTATATCGGTTTTCGGTATGCTTACATACGGCAAGATACTCGATGATATTCGCGACGAAAAAGGTTTCAAGCGGTTTATAAAAAAGCTTATAAAACCGATTTTTTCACATATCGCAAAGAAATGTGATAAATACGACGGCTTGAAGGATATTATCAAGCAAGGTCTTGATGCAACACAAAAAGCCGAAGAAGAAAAATGTTCATCGGTTGACAAAGCTGCTGACGGTTTTGCGGTGATGATGAAAATGATCGCTTCTTACGGTCTTGACGGAAATGAAAAACTCGTTGCAGAAAATTGCGGTTATCACATCGGACGTTATATCTATCTTGCAGACGCTTTTGACGATATCGAATGTGATGCAATAAGCGGTAATTACAATCCATTTATTACGGCGTACGGAAGTGTGGATAATGTTATTTCAAACGAAAACGTTATAAAAGAAACTCTTTTTGACAGTCTTAACGCTTTTTCAAACTATTACGCGCTTATAGCAAAAAATCCCCTTAATGCGATAGACAGACTTATTTTTAACATTACAGAGCTTGGCGGACGAGATGCCGTCAAGCGTATTTGCGAAAGAAAAGGAAAGAAAAAATGAACAACCCTTATGAAATTCTCGGTGTTTCCGAAAACGCTTCCGACGAAGAAATTAAAAAAGCATACAGAAAACTCGCGAAGCAATATCATCCCGACAACTATGTTGATAATCCCTTGAAAGACCTTGCGGCAGAAAAGATGAAGAGCATTAACGATGCTTATGATACGATACAAAAAATGCGTGCATCAGGCGGAAGCAACGGTAGTTTTTACAGCAATACTTCGTCCAACCAGTCCGGCGGAGAAACAGTCTATACCCGTATTCGAAGACTTATAAATTCAAACAGAATCAGCGAAGCGGAAACCGTTCTCGGCGGAATCGCACCAAACCAACGCAACGCGGAATGGCATTTTCTTATGAGTCTTGTCTTTTACCGCAAGGGTTGGCTTCAGGACGCAAGAAACGAAATCAATACCGCCTGTAATATGGACCCCTACAACCGCGAATACCGTATGTTCCAGCAGAGAATGAGCAGCGGGGCATATTCGAGCCCTTATGCAGGCATGAATACGAACAACATGGGCGAATGCTCGGGTTGTGATATTTGTCAGGGCCTTCTCTGTGCAGACTGCTGCTGCGAATGTATGGGTGGCGACTTGATTCGTTGCTGTTAAGGATATGAAATCTACAAAAAGACTTGCGTTCGCAAGTATATTCACCGCTTTATCGGTTATCGTTTTATTTATCGGTTCGGTTTTTCAAACGCTTGACTTAAGCTGTGCCGCTTTCGCGAGTTTGATAATACTTGTTGCCTTTATTGAATTGGGCAAGGGTTGGAGTTTGGGCGTTTATGCGGCGGTTTCGGTTATTTCTCTCGTTATACTTCCCTACAAGGTCGCAGCTTTGATCTTTGCTGCGTTTGCAGGGTTTTATCCGATTTTGAAAGAACCGTTGAACCGAATCAAACCGACTTTTCTTTCATATACGGCAAGGGTGGTTTGTTTTAACATTTTTCTTGCGATTTTCGTTTATTTGGCGAAGGAATTTTTCTCGATGCAGGAAGAATTCCGAGGTTTTACGATCGTGATTTGCATACTTGCAAACGTGACTTTCGTTGTTTTTGACCACGCTTTAGAGAAAATCGCGGTCTATTATATCCAAAAGTTAAAACCTTTGCTTTTCGGAAAGCGATAGTTGACTTTATATACTATATATGCTATAATTATATGATATTATTTTTGGAGGTTTTGCAATGATAAAAAGCATGACCGGTTACGGACGTCACCGCGAGGTTATCGACGGACGTGACATTTTATGTGAGGTTAAATCGGTTAACAGCCGTTATCTCGATACAAACATCAAACTCGGTCGTATGTATACGGCTCTTGAGGACACGGTTAAGCAATATGCTTCGAGCCGTGTTTCGAGAGGTAAAATGGATATCTATGTATCCATTGACAACATCGAAGGTAACGACAACGGTCTTTCGGTAAACGAAAAGTTCCTCGAAAGCTACGTTGCTTTATTGAGAGAAATCAAGGTGAAATATGAGCTTGGCGGTGAGGTTTCCATTCACACCGTTGCCGGAAGAAACGAGGTTTTTGTTCAGACTCGTCCTGACGAAGATATGGAAGCACTCAAAGCTCCGCTCACAGCCGTTATGGAAAAAGCGTTTGATGCTTTCACCGCGATGCGCCAAGCAGAAGGCGAAAAGTTGGAAAACGATCTTCTTTCCCATCTTTCCGTGCTTGAAGACATCCGCAGTAAAATCGTTGTAAGAGCCCCGGACTCCGTCAGAGAAAACAACGAGAAGATGAAAAACAGAATCAAAGAACTTCTCGACAACGTCAATTACGACGAAGCAAGACTTCTTACTGAATGTGCTGTTTTTGCAGACAAAGCGGATATCAGCGAAGAACTCGCACGGCTTGATTCTCATTTCACGCAGTTCAAGGCGATCCTCAAAGAAACCGTTCCCGTCGGCAGAAAACTTGACTTTCTCGTTCAGGAAATGAACCGCGAAGTCAACACCATTGGTTCTAAATGCAACGATGGTGAGATTGCAAAGCTCGTTATCGATGCAAAGAGTTTCGTCGAAAAGATTCGCGAACAGATTCAGAACATCGAATAGGAGAACGCAATGAAGCTTATTGACGCAGGATTCGGCAATTTTGTTAATTGCGACAGAATCATTTCGGTTGTTTCTCCCGATTCGCTCCCTATCAGACGTTTGATTCAAGATGCCAAGAATGCAGGTCGTCTTATCGACGTCAGTTGCGGTAAAAAAACAAAATCGGTTCTTATTACCGACAGCGACCATATTATATGTTCTTCGGAAGAACCCGAAATTATCATTAAAAACATCACAGAAACACTATAAAAGAGAGGTAAATGCATTATGATGCTCTATCCCAACGTTCAAGACCTTACAAACGACAAAGTCAACCGCTATAAGCTCGTTATTGCAACCGCAAAGGGTGCTCGTCACATTATAGACAAAGCGAACGCAGAACGTGAGCTTGAAGAACAGCGCAAACTCGAAACCGATCGTTTCAGTAAAGACAACAAATATGATAACGATCCCCTTCTTTCCGAAAAGCCGGTTTCCGTTGCCGTTCAAAAGCTTTATGACGGCGAATATACAATAGTTACTGACTAATTATAATGAACAAAGCGTATGCCTTCGTACACATAACCGATATTTCTTACAGTATCGACAGAAAATATTCTTATTTTGTGCCTTATGAACTCCGTGAAGAAATTAAGGTTGGTTCGGTCGTTGTTGTGCCGTTCGGAAACGCAAACAAGAGAAGAAGCGCTGTTGTTGTTGGACTTGCTGAGAGTTGTGAATACCCTCACGTCAAACCCATTGACAGCATTATGCGCTATCCTTTTGACGTGCCCGAAGACCTCATCAACACCTGTACGTTTATGAAGGAACGCTTTTTCTGCACTTTCGGGAGTGCTTTCCGCACGGTGATTCCTCCGGGGGTTAATCTCGACAGTGAAACCATTTATGAACCCGCAGAGAATGCTGACATAAGCAGACTGAACTCGGCGGGTGAGGTTCTTTTTAAGGCAATCTCGCTTAAAGGCGTTATGTGTGAACGTGAGATCGTTTCCGAATACGGAGAAGAAGCGAAGACGCTTCTTAATTCGCTTTGCAAACTCGGTATTCTTCTTAAAAAATCAAGAGTACCCGAGAAGCTCAACGAAAAGAACCTTTTTACATACAGTCTTAACATTACCGAAGAAGAAGCAAACGAAATTGCGGAATCGGGCGAAGGTTTGACCGAGAAGCAAAAGGGTTTACTTCTTTTCCTCGTTCATTACCCTGCCGCAACAATGCACGAAATTGAAGAAATCGGCGGTTTTTCGGCCGCTATCGTTTCGGCACTTATCAAAAAGGGTATTATTAACAAGCAGGAAACTTCGTTTTTCCGCGATGCATATTCCTTTGACAACATCGAACCCGAAGGAGAATATTCTCTTTCGGAAGAACAGCAAAACGCTGTTTCAGGACTTATCGAGCTTTCGGAAGCAAAAGAAGCGAAGGCCGCTTTGCTTTTTGGTGTTACGGGAAGCGGAAAAACGAGAGTTATTACAGAAACCGCAAAAGCGGTTATAAAAAGCGGAAGGCAGGTCATTATACTTCTTCCCGAAATCGGTTTGGCTTCACAAGCCGTTAATGCATATGCAAGAGCGTTCGGCAAACGTTTGGCTTTGATACATTCGATGCTATCCGTCGGCGAACGTACAGACACTTACAGAAAAATTCTCGCAGGTGATATTGACGTTGTTATCGGCACGAGAAGTGCTATATTCGCGCCCTTTCCGAACCTTGGGCTTATCGCCATTGACGAGGAACAGGCGCACACTTACAAAAGTGAAATGCAACCCAAATATCACGCGATAGATATCGCAAGATTCAGATGCAGTCAATCGAAGGCATTAATGCTTTTAGCATCTGCAACACCGTCGATTGAAAGTTATCAAAAAGCGAAAAACGGGGCATATTCCCTATTCAAGCTTCAAAAACGTTTCGGCGGAACCGAGTTGCCAGAGGTTATTATTGAAGATATGCGTGAAGACGAAACCTTTACGACCGAAAAGCTTATCGGAAAACGTCTTTCGGAAGAACTTTTACGTTCGAAGGAGGACGGAAAGCAATCGCTTCTTTTTGTTAACCGGAGAGGTTTCAACTCCCATATTTCCTGTCGTTCCTGCGGATATGTTTTCGCTTGTCCGAACTGTTCGGTTTCACTTACTCATCACGCTTACGAGGGCAACGTTCGAAGTGCAAATAGAATGTCCTGTCATTATTGCGGATATACGAGCGCTTTACCCAACATATGTCCTGCGTGCGGTAGTGAACATATCGGATACAAAGGGTTCGGCACACAAAAGCTCCAAGACGAGCTTGAACGAGATTTTCCCGATTTGAAAATCACGCGAATGGATTCCGACACGACGAAGGCAAAATTCTCACATGATAAGCTTATTGAAGAATTTGAAAACGGCGAAACCGATATACTTATCGGAACACAGATGATTTCGAAGGGGCTTGACTTCCCCAACGTTAAGCTTGCGGGTGCGGTTTCGGTTGACAGTGCACTTTATATGGACGATTTCCGAGCAAGTGAGAGAACATTTTCGCTTATTTCACAGCTTGTCGGACGTGCAGGACGTTCGGAAAAACGAGGACGTGCGATATTGCAGACCTACAATCCCGAAAACGAAACGCTTTGTCTTGCGGCAACACAAAATTATGAGGACTTTTTCGAAAGCGAGATACGACTCCGAAAAGCAGTAGTGTTCCCGCCGTTCTGTTCTATGGCGGTTTTCGGATTTGCTTCTGTTTCGGAAGAAGATTGCGAAGCGTTCGCAAAAAAATTCAACACGATGTTACTGTCACTCTATGACAAGGAATATAAAGACATAAAAATCATTAAATTCGGTCCGTTCAAAAACGGTATCTACAAGGTTATGGGTAAATTCCGTCAACGTATCATTATTAAATACAAGGACGGTGCAAGGGCAAGAGCTTTCCTTTCCGAGCTCTATTCGGAAGGGCTTTCGGCAACGCCCAAAAACGTGAAGCTCGACCTTGACGTTAATCCCAGCATTATTTAGGAGGCAATTATGGCAATTTTGAACATATTAAAAGAAGGCGACGAAACACTTCGCAAGAAATGCAGACCCGTTGAGCAGATTACTCCCAGAATCCTCACTTTGCTTGATGATATGCACGAAACACTCGAAAAAGCTCAAGGCGTCGGTCTTGCTGCACCTCAGGTTGGTGTTTTGAGAAGAATCGTCATCGTTGAGATCGACGATATTAAATATGAAATGATCAACCCCGAAATCATCGAAACAAAGGGTGTTCAAGAGGAAATCGAAGCTTGTTTGTCTGTTCCCGAAAAATACGGTCTTGTCAAGCGTCCCGCTTGGGTCAAGGTTCGTGCTATGGACAGAAACGGCAAGATTTACGAAGCAGAAGGCGAAGGTCTTATGGCAAGATGCTTCTGCCACGAGCTTGACCATCTTGACGGTACACTTTATATCGACAAAGCAGATGAAATTTACAATCCCGACGAAATCGAGGACGGAGAATGAGAATAGTTTTTATGGGTACTCCCGATTTTGCGGTGTCTTCTCTTCAAGCACTTTATGAATCGGGACACGAAATCGTTCTTGTCGTTACACAACCCGACAGACCGAAAGGAAGAGGTTATACTCTCACTCCATCTCCTGTCAAACAGTATGCACAAAGCATGGGCACCGAGGTTATCTCTCCCGAAACGCTCAAGGACGAAAGTGTTATAGAAACACTAAAAAACGCTGATGCCGACCTTTTTGTTGTTACGGCATACGGCAGAATACTTTCAAAAAGAATATTGGATATACCGAAAATCGGTTGTTTTAATATACACGCTTCCCTTCTTCCGAAGCTCAGAGGTGCGGCTCCCATTAACCGTGCTATTATGAACGGCGATACCGTCGGCGGTGTTACCGTTATGTTTATGGACGAAGGTATGGATACAGGTGATATGGTTCTTACAAAAGAAATCGATATTCCCGATTCCTGGACTGCAGAAGAATATCACGACGCTCTTGCCAAAATCAGCAAAGATGCTCTTAAAGAATTTCTCGTTCTCGCGGAAAACAACACTATTTCGAGAACAAAACAAGACGAATCGCTTGTGACTTATGCGGCAAAGATCGGTAATGACGACGCTTATCTTACCTTTAACGAAAGCGCAAAAGCGGTTTGTGACAGAATCAGAGGTCTTTCACCTTTTCCCGGTTCGTTTTTCTTCCTTAACGGTAAACGCATTAAGGTTCGTTTTGCCATTGTTTCCGATGGAAATGGCGAATTCGGTACAGTTTTATCGACCGACAAGGGCGGAATTGAGATTGCCTGTGCGGAAGGCAGTATAATTATCACAAAGCTTTGTCCCGAAGGTAAGGGTGTTTGCGATGCAAACAGCTATCTTAACGGACACAAGATTGAGAATGGAACGAGAGTTAATGAGCGATAAAGCAAGGTTTTCGGCTTTTAATGCGGTTAAACGAATATTCGGCGGCGCTTATTCAAATCTGATCACCGAATTTGACGGTTTGAGCGGAATCGACAGAGCTTTTGCAGAAAGAATTGCGCTTGGAACACTCGAACGTAAGATCACGATTGAGTCGGTTTTGGACTGCTTTATCAAAAAACAACCCGAACAAGAGGTTTTATATCTTCTTATGACGGGTGTCTATCAGATTCTGTTTATGGACAGAGTTCCCGACAGTGCCGCTTGTGACGAAACTGTCGATATTGCAAAATCGGTTTTCGGCAGAAAAAGCTCGGGGTTTGTTAATGCTGTTTTGAGAAACCTCGTCAGAAACAAGCAAAGCGTTTTGGATAGCATTGATTCTTCCGAAGGATATGTCAAATATTCTGCAAACAAAGAGCTTTTCGAGCTTATCAAAAGTCAATACAGAGAAGATACGGAGAGGATTTTCGAATCATTCTTCGGGAATCAGCCGTTGTTTTTGAGAGTTAATACGCTCAAATCCGATTCAAAATCGGTTTCTGACGAAGTCGTCGGTACGGTTATTTCGGAAACTACGATTGTCGCTGAAAACAGCCAAAAAGTCATCGAAAAGATCAAAGACGGGTCGTTCTATATTCAAGGTCTTGCTTCGCAAACGGCGGTTAAGCTTCTTGACGCAAAGCCGGGGCAAACGGTTATTGACGTTTGCGCCTGCCCGGGCGGTAAAAGTTTGGGCGCGGCTATCGATATGGAAAACAAAGGAAAGATCTATTCTTTCGATTTGCATAAAAACAAGCTTCCGCTTATTCAAAAAAGCGCTGATACGCTTGGTATTTCCATTATTGAAACGCAGGTCAACGATGCAAGAAAAACGGTTGATTCTTTGATTGGGATCGCCGACAGAGTCATTTGTGACGTACCTTGCAGTGGTACGGGCGTTATGGGCAGTAAGCCCGAAATTAAATACAAGTCGCCCGATGAATTCAAGGGGTTATACCCCACTCAAAAGGCAATTATTGAATCTGCCTCGAAATATCTCAAGGTGGGTGGTATTATGGTATATTCGACTTGTTCGATAAACAAAATCGAGAACGAAGAAAACGTCAGAGAATTCTTGGAAAACAACAAGAATTTCAGATTAATCGAAGAAAAGACATATCTTCCCTACGGCGAAGAAGCCGAAGGGTTTTATACGGCAAAATTAACGCGGGAGAAATGAGATGAAAACCGATCTTCTTTCGATGTTTCCCGAAGAATTGGCTGATTTTTGTATTCAACTCGGTCAACCGAAATACAGAGGGAAACAAATTTTCGAAGGTTTATATAAGGGCAAACGTGATTTTTCGGAGTTTTCGACGTTGCCAAAGGATTTTCGCGAAAAGCTTTCGGAAAATGCTTTTATTCCTACTGCTAAAATAAAAAGAAAGCTCGTTTCCGCCATCGACGGAACGGTTAAATATCTTTATGAACTGCACGACGGCGAAACCGTTGAAAGTGTTTTTATGCGTTATCATCACGGCAACACGATGTGTATTTCGACACAGGTCGGATGCCGTATGGGTTGTGCTTTTTGTGCTTCGACAAAGGCAGGGTTGGTTCGTTCGCTTATGCCTTCCGAAATGCTTTTGCAGATTCTCGAGGCAGAACGTGATCTGGGCGAACGTGTTTCCAACATTGTGCTTATGGGAATGGGAGAACCGCTCGATAATTACGACAACGTTATAAAATTCTTAAAGCTTGTCAACAATGAATCAGGGCTTAATATCGGTTTGCGCCACATTTCCCTTTCGACTTGCGGTCTTGTTGACAAGATGGACCGTCTTGCCGAGGAAGGGCTTCCCATTACCCTTTCGGTTTCGCTTCACGCACCGAACGACGAAAAACGCAAGCAGACCATGCCTATCGCGAACAAATACAGCGTCAAAGAGCTTATCAATGCTTGCAGACGATACATCGACAAAACGGGCAGACGTATTTCTTTTGAATACGCGCTCATTTCAGGTGTTAATGACAGCAAAGAAGACGCTCACGAGCTCGGAAAACTCTTATCGGGTATGTTGTGTCACTTGAATTTGATACCCGTAAACCCGATTAAGGAAAAAAATTTCCAAAGAAGTGAAAAAAATGCGATAAAACTATTTACAGAAACGATAGAATTATATAAAATAAACGTAACGGTTAGACGCAAACTCGGTTCGGATATAAACGCATCCTGCGGACAGTTACGTGCCGACGACAGTGGTAAATAGAATTTTCAAGGAAGGGAGAAAAGTTATGATATGCAATGGTAAGACCGACGTTGGTATGAAGCGCAAAAACAATCAGGATAGTTTTGCACTTTTTGCCAAGGAAGGTTATTTCTGTGCTATCGTTTGCGACGGTATGGGCGGAGCAAAAGGCGGAAACGTAGCTAGTGCTCTTGCTGTAAAAACCTTTGCATCGGTTATCAAAAAAGCTTTCTCTTCCAAAAATCCAGACGATTATACAGAAAACGAAGTCAATTCCCTTTTGAAAAATGCCGTAGACCTTGCTAATCACATGGTATATACAAAATCGAAAACTAATGCAGATCTTGACGGAATGGGCACAACACTTGTTGCTGTTATTGTTTGTCTTTGCGGTACGTTCGCTGTTAACATCGGTGACAGCAGACTTTACAAGCAAACCGAAAATATTTTGACACAGGTTTCGACCGACCATTCTTTTGTCCAATACCTTATCGAAAAAGGTGAATTAACTCCCGAACAAGCAGTTAATCATCCTAATAAAAATATAATTCTTCGCGCGTTAGGCGTTAATGAAAGAGTCGAATGCGATTTATACAGAATCGACAATTACGACAGACTTTTGTTGTGTTCAGATGGCCTTACTAACCACGTCAACGACGAAAGAATCGCAGAAATCATCTCCGGTACTTATACATCAAAAGAAACGTCTTATAAAGTAAGAACAGAAAAACTTATTACCGAAGCAAACGAAGGCGGAGGGCTTGACAACATTACGGCTGTCTTGTTGGGCAGTGAATAATTTCCAAGTTTCCGAATCTTCGATATGCGAAAGGAATTAATATGAACAAGTACGAACAATTCGTGGGAAAAGTTCTCGACGGCAGATATAGAATACTTGAACTTATCGGAATGGGCGGTATGGCATGTGTTTTGAAGGCTCAAGACCTTGTTATGAACCGTGTTGTTGCCATCAAGATTCTTAATGACGAATACAACGGCAATGAGCAAGCAGAAGCAAGATTCATTGATGAATCGAAAGCGGTCGCTATGCTTTCCAACAAGAACATTGTCGGTGTTTATGACGTCGCAATCTATCCCGATATTAAATATATTGTTATGGAATACCTTGATGGTATTACACTTCGTGAATACCTCGACAATAAGGGTGTTATCGGTTGGAAGGAAGCTTGTATTTATATTTTGCAAATCCTTCGTGCGCTCGAACACGCTCACAGCAAGGGTATTATCCATCGCGACATCAAGCCCCAAAACATAATACTTATGAAAAATGGTGATATCAAGGTCACCGATTTTGGTATTGCAAAATTGCCTAATTCCGTTTCCGAACAGAACGACGAAAAGGCTGTCGGTACGGTTTACTATATTTCGCCCGAACAGGCTTGCGGAAAAGAAACCGATTATTATTCTGACCTTTATTCCGTTGGTATTATGCTTTATGAAGCAGTAACGGGCGTACTTCCCTTCACCGCAGAAACTCCTATGGAAGTTGCGATGATGCAGGTTAACGACGAACCCGTTCATCCGAGAGATATTGTTCTTGATATCCCCGTTGGTGTTTCGCAAATCATCCTTAAGTCTATGGAAAAATCTCCTTCCGACAGATTTCAATCGGCGCATACAATGGTTAAAGCAATCGAATGGGTATTGCGTAACCCTGATGTTATATTCGCTATGGATTCTTCGAGTGCTGACGAAAGCCCCACAGGCAAAGCAAGTGTGATTTCCATTGATATGATCGACACAGCAGAAATTCAGCCTTACGAAGACGATGATATCCTGCAGACACTTGGTGGCGCTAAACACACCGCTCAAAACCCCAACAAGCAAACAAGCGGTGCAAAAATAAACAAGAAAAAGAAACGCAAAATCAACCGTTCGATGTTCCCTATTATCAACGGCGTTGCGATTGCATTTTTGCTTACTGCCGTTATTGTTTTGGTTCAGGTGTTCACTCCTTATCTTCAGATTGTATTCCCCGGTCTTTTCGGCGATTCTAACGAAAATTCCGGTGTCGATAATTCGGGAGATGTGTCCGATGTTTCCGGCGACGTTTCGGAAATTATATACGACAAAAACACCGAGGCGATTTATCCTGACCTTACAAAAGACGGCATCCTATACAGCGACAAGCTTGTAAACGAACTATTAAACGGTATTAACAATGGTTACAGCGCAAATATCGTTATCGATAAAGTTATCACTATCAGCAATCCTGAATATGCTATGAACCAAATTGTCGAAACCGAACCTAAAGGCGGCCACATCAGCAAAAAGCCGAAAGAAAACGAGTACTTGCATTTCACTCAAATTATCGTAAATAGTTTTTCTGAAATTTCAGTTCCCGAATTGGAAGGATATCCAAAGAACACCGCAGAAACTTTGCTTTCTAATCTCGGATTGAAAGTTAAGTTCACCGAAATCGCCGACCCCGAAAATCCTTATAGATTCGACGATCAAGTTATTTATACAAAACCCGAAGCCGGTGTCGTGCTTAAAAATGGTGACACCGTCGAAGTTTTCATTTGCAAAAATCAAGCTTCTTCTAAAACCGCAAAAATGCCCAAAGTCATCGGCATGACGGAAGCAGATGCTATCAAATTTGCCAAGGTTTATGCATTGTATAATGTCGAAGTGAAATATACCGAAATGGACGGCGGTAATGGGAAAGTTATTTCCCAAAGCATCCCCGCAGGTGTTATTAGTGCAGTCGGAACAAAAGTTGTTATCGAGGTTTCGATGCCTAAGAGCGCTACCCCAACGCCTAATTTGACGGGGCTTACATATGAACAAGCAAAAAAACAGCTTTCGGTTCTCGCGCAAGGTAGAGAAATTGATATCTTCACCACATACTACACCGCGGATATTGCACTTAAAGACCTTGTTTCGGCTACTGATATGATTACTGGCTTCGAGGAACGTATGGATGCTTTGGAAACACTCGGTTGCACCCCTTCTTTTGAACCTGATTCAAACGCATTGATTGTTCATCAAAGTGTACCGTTCAATACTCCTCTCACTGAAGAAATTACACGAATCGACATCATTTTGATTAGTTATTTCGTTCCCGAAACAAATCCTAACGAACCTTCAAGCGATCCTTTACCCGAGACATCAACGGATTCTTCCACACCTAACGTATCAGAACAACCGGAAAATACCGATTCAAGCGCACCTGAAACCGAATCTTCTGTTTCAGGTACCGAAGAAACACCCACGGATTCTGACACAAACACGGAGGCGACTCCTTGATTATTGTTGAAAAGGAAGGACTTGTTCTTTTAGGAAAAAACGGATTATATACCATAGAGAGCGACGGAGAAAAATTCATTTGTCGTTCGGGTACAAAGGTCAGAAAGTTCGAAGGCAAAATTCTTGCCGGTGACAGAGTTGTTTTTCGTGATAATGGCGAGGGAAACGGGTTTATAACATCCCTACTTCCAAGAAAGAATTTTCTTGTTCGACCACCTGTCGCAAATATCGATTTACTTGCGATGGTAGTTGCGCCGAAAGACCCTATGCCCTATCTTTACAACATCGACCTTCTTACTGTTATTGCAGAGAAAAATGGCATCGAATGTGCGATTATCATTTCTAAAAACGATATTGCGGATTCTGACGAAATTTCCGAGATTTATCGCAAAACCCCGTTCAAAACGATCAAAACAAGCTCTAATGAAAACGTTGGTATCGACAAAGCAAAAGCCATTTTGAACGGCAAAATCGCGGTTCTATGCGGTGCTTCCGGTGTCGGAAAGTCAACATTGATTAATTCAATATATCCGTTCCTCAATTTAGAGACCGGTGAGCTTTCCCAAAAAATCGCGCGAGGCAAGAATACAACACGCACAACCGAGCTTTTCTCGTTTGGTGGCGGTACATATCTTGCCGATACTCCCGGATTCACGGCGGTCAGTACAGAGCTTTACTGTTCAATAGACCACAAAGAGCTTGATACACTGTTCCCAGAATTTCAGAAACACAAGCATAATTGCAGATATGCGGACTGTACTCATACGAAAGAAACCGAATGCGGCATCGCTTATGCGGTTTCCAAAGGTTTAATCGCTGCATCAAGACACAAAAGTTATAAAAAGCTATACGATGAGCTTAAAAATATCGACAGATATAAATAAATCGGAGGATTATTATGTTTATAGGTTACTATTCTTTAGCGAACGCAGTTACGATGTTCGGTTTGATTTCTGCCGTGACGTCTTGTTTTCTTGCGGCAAATGGCAATTTCAAATTTGCTATTTTTATGTTATTCTTTGCTTTCATCTGCGACACTTTCGACGGAAAGATTGCAAGAGCCGAGAAAAACAGATCTCCTAAACAAAAATTCTACGGTGTTCAGCTTGACAGTCTTTGCGATGCAATAAGTTTCGGTTTCGTTCCCTGCTTCATTGCATTTTCGTTCGGTTTTGATGGCTGGCTTGATGTTCTCATCTATTGCTTCTTCATACTTTGTGGTGTAATTAGACTTGCATATTTCAATACACTTTCCAATGAAAATCCCGGAAAGCCGATGAAATACTTCAAAGGTGTTCCGATTCCCGCTTCTGCCTGTGTTATTACAATTCTTTTTGTACTTACCACATTTGTTGCTCCCGAAGGCATGGTTTGGTTGTTCAGACTTTCACTTTCGGCACTCGCTATTGGTTACATATTCAATATTAAAATCAAGAAACCCAGCATTAAGACAGGTATGATTTATCTTTGTGTCCACGTTTTGTTGATCCTCATATTGCTTGTTTCAGGTGATTGCAAATCGCCTAAGCAATTCGACAAGCCCGTTGATGCAACGGTTGAAACCGGTGACGTAAGCAACTAAAGCATTAAACCCCGCCAAAATGGCGGGGTTATCTTTTTTTTAATATGAAATTTCGACATAAAAAAGAGGTTGATAAACAACCTCTTTTAATTATTAAATTTTAATCGTAGTTTACAAAGATGAGCGGGTTCACAAATTCACCATCAACGCGAACTTCGAAATGAAGATGGGGTCCTGTGGAAATACCGGTGGAACCAATCTTACCGATTTCTGTACCTGCAGAAACAACATCGCCAACCTTTACGGAGAATGCGCTGAGGTGTGCATAAAGCGTTTGTATTCCATCGCCGTGATCAATGATCACACAATTCCCATAACCGTTATAAACGTCTGCTCTAACAACTGTACCGTCGCCCGCAGCCACAACAGGATCACCGTGGCAACCCAATTTCGAAATATCAATACCGTTATGGGTTCTACCCCATCTGGGACCGGTATATGATGTGACATTAGCATCATAAGGCTTTATGAACTTATTAAGTGATGCAACATTTGAACCGTTTGATTGAATACCAACACGAACAACTTCGTCAACAGGTTCAGACACAACTTCAAGTGTTACAAATGTACGTTCGGTTTCTACACCATCAACAGAAACAACACGGTAGATTTCTTTACCTTCACCGTCATAACCCTTGGTTACAACCTTTTTTGCACCGTTACGCATAGCGTCGGTGTAAACAGTCTTGGTGTCGTGTTCAAGAACGATGTTCTTGCTGACGTTGGTTATTGAAGATACAGAAAGTTTAACATCAAGTGTTTTATCGGAATAGTCACAAACCGATTCACCCGAAAGAAGCGAGATTGCTCTTGTTTTATCGACAAACATATCTTCGGAATATTCACCGGATACGATGTTGATGTCATTAACAAAGCTATTTTCTGCGTTTGCTTTAAGCGAAAGTGCGGAAGCACGAGCATCAAGAACAATATTCAATACTTCTTCTGCTTCAGCTCTATTATTAAGTGCTGCAACAAATTCTCCATCGATATATATTGCTTCGCCATGAAGAATCGCTTTGGAAACGTTTTCTTCGGAAACAACACTCGAAATCGCATCGCCAGGCTCGGAACTGTTGCCCACAAAAGCGAACATACAGCAGAGTGCGACAGCAAAAGCAGTTATTGCAATGACAGTTATTTTATTTTTGTGTATGGACTTAATACTTTTTGAAATAATATCCAAAAACTAACCTCCAATGCCCAAATTCAGTCAGATTGTACACTATATTTGTTAACTGTGTGTTAATATATCTTAAATTTTTTTAGACCGAATTTAGCGAATGACTTATTTTGTGGTAAAAAAAGTGAAATCAAGCATAAATTATATAAAAAAGTATTGAAAAAGCAAATTTGCAGTTGTATAATTATTCAGTATATTTTAAACAATATCTGAAAGGATAATCAAAATGCAAATCACACGTACACTTACTACCGCACCCAAGGCAAAACCTACGGGCGCGCTAGGTTTCGGCAAAATATTCACTGACCATATGTTCATTATGGATTACAACACTGAAAAGGGTTGGCACGATGCAAGAATCGTACCTTTTGCAGACATTTCCCTTTCCCCCGCTTGTATGGTTTTCCATTACGGTCAGGAAATGTTCGAAGGTATGAAGGCGTACCGTGCAAAAGACGGCAGAATCCTTCTTTTCCGTCCCGAAAAGAACATCGAACGTATGAACAACACAAACGTCAGAATGTGTATTCCCGAAGTTAATCCCGCTGACGTGCTTCAGGCGATCGAAGAACTTGTTTCAGTTGATGCAGACTGGATTCCTACCGAACCCGGCACTTCGCTTTATATCCGTCCCTTTATTATTGCAACCGATCCATTCCTTGGTGTTCATCCTTCCCACACCTATAAGTTCATGATCATTCTCTCTCCCAGTGGATCGTACTATGCAGGCGGTCTCGCGCCCGTTAAGATTTGTGTTGAAGATGAATACGTTCGTGCTGTTAAGGGCGGTACAGGTTACGCAAAGGTTGGCGGCAACTATGCTGCATCGCTCAAAGGGCAGGAAAAGGCAGAAAAGCTCGGTTACGCTCAGGTTCTCTGGCTTGACGGTATCGAACACAAATATATCGACGAAGTCGGCGCAATGAACGTTTTCTTCGTTATCGGCGACAAGGTCGTTACACCTATGCTTGAAGGCAACATTCTCCCCGGTGTTACCAGAGATTCGGTTATCAACTACCTTAAAGCAAAGGGCTATACCGTTGAAGAACGCAGAATTTCCATCGACGAAGTTTATGAAGCGGGTAAAAACGGTCTTCTTAAAGAAATGTTCGGCACAGGTACTGCTGCTGTTATTTCCCCTGTCGGTTTGCTCGATTGGAATGGCGACAGACTCGAAATCAACAACAACGAAATTGGCGCAATTTCCCAGATGCTTTATGATGAAATTACCGGCATTCAGTTCGGTGACAAGGAAGATGAGTTCGGATGGAGTCACGAAATCAAGAAATAAACAACGAATTTAATACTGAAACTGTATTTTTGGAAGAAGCGGATATTGATTCCGCTTCTTTCGAAATTGAAGGACTTAACGAAGAAAACCAAAACGAAACAGCGTTAGAAAAAGATGCAAAGCTCTTTAATACACCGTTTATTCTTTTGGTTTCTCTTTTTGTGCTTTCAATAATAGTATATACAACATCGAGATTCGTTCCGACATTCGCGGAAGTTTGGACAAGGTATCCTGCACAGGTATTGCGATTCATTCTCGCGAAAATCACGGATTGGATTCCCTTCTCTTTCGCAGAAGCGGTTATTGTCACTCTTCCCATTACTGTTTTGGCGTTCATTATCGGTGTTTTTGTTTCGACGAAACGAAACGATTCGCGCAAGAATTTTTATAGATGGTTACGTCCCATCATTTCGGTTATTCTTGTTATTCTTATTCTCTTCTTTGCGGCATTTGCACCCGCTTACGGAAGATATTCTCTCGCGGACAATCTTAAACTCGAGCGAAAAGACGTTAGTGTTGACGAGCTCTTTTCGACAGGTATTATCGTTTCTGCTTTTGCGAGTCTTGACATCGGTTCGATTGATTTTGACAGCAAGGGTGCTTCTGTTATGCCTTACAGCTTCAACACACTCGTTGACAAAATCAACGAAGCGTATCGCAAATACACCGACGGGCTTGATTATATAAGCCATTTCAACTCTTCGCCAAAAGCCATTGCGCTTTCCGAGCCGATGACTTATACGCATATTTCGGGTGTTTATACCTATATGACCGGCGAAGCGAACATCAACATCAACTATCCCGATTTCCTCATTCCCTTCACCGTTGCTCACGAAATGGCGCATCAAAGAGGTATTGCGCGTGAGGACGAGGCCAACTTTGTTGCATTCCTTGTTTGTACCTACAGTGATGATGCTTATATTCGCTATTCGGGATATACAAATATGCTGAATTATATCAACAGCGCGCTCAGCAAAAGCGATCAAGAGAAAGCTCAAGAACTTTTCCGCTCTTACACCCCTTACAACATCAGGTTGGAATTTGTGGCATATTCGAAGTTTTTTGATAAATACCGCGAAAGCACTGCAAGTAAGGTTTCGGGCACTATAAACAATGCATATCTTCAATCACAAGGACAAACGGCAGGAACCAAAAGTTACGGTCTTGTTGTTGATCTTGCAGTTGCATATTACAAAAGATATACCAACGCTCAATAAACCACACCACAAAAAAGAGGTTGCGAAACGCAACCTCTTTTTTTACATTCTGAATCACATTAATTTGCGGATAAGAGCTTTAATATCTTCAACCGAAGCTTCCTTCGGGTTACCGGGAGCGCAAGCATCGGCAAACGCAGATTCTGCAAGGAAATTAATATCTTCTTCCTTCAAAGCGGTGAGTTTTTCGGGGATTCCGACGTCAGCACTCAGCTTACGTACCGCATCGACAGCGGCTTTACGATAGGTTCCAACGTCCATGCCCGTTGTATCAACACCCATTGCTTCGGCGATTGCTTTATATTTTTCGCCCGTGCAATCTGCGTTATATTCCATAACTATCGGAAGCATCATTGCGCATGCAACACCATGAGGTGTGTCATATACCGCGCCTAATGTGTGAGCTATTGAATGTGCTATACCCAAGCCGACGTTAGAGAATGCCATGCCCGTTACAAACTGACCGAGAGCCATTCCTTCTCTTCCTTCGGGTTCGTTATTAACAGCACCACGAAGACTTTTCGCAATCAAGCGGATTGCTTCTAGGTTAAGGCAATCGGGCAACGCCCAAGCTCCTTTGGTTGTATATCCTTCGATTGCATGTGTAAGAGCGTCCATACCCGTTGAAGCCGTCAAACCTTTCGGCATTGTGGACATCATATCGGGGTCAACGACCGCAATATCGGGAATGTCGTTAACGTCGACACAGACGAATTTACGTTTGCGTTCAACGTCGGTTATAACATAGTTTATCGTTGCTTCTGCAGCTGTACCTGCAGTTGTGGGAACAGCAATGGTGAATACTGTGCGGTTCTTTGTCGGAGCAACGCCTTCAAGAGAACGCACGTCTTCAAATTCCGGGTTATTAATGATTATGCCGATTGCTTTTGCGGTATCCATTGAAGAACCGCCGCCGATAGCGATCATATAATCCGCGCCCGAAGTTTTATACGCCGCAACACCGTTCTTTACATTTTCGATCGTGGGGTTGGGTTTAATGTCCGAATAAATCTCGTAAGCCATATTTGAAGCTTCAAGTATGTCGGTGACTTTTTTCGTTACACCGAATTTTACGAGATCGGGGTCGGTCGCCACAAAAGCTTTCTTAAAGCCCTTTGAAGAAACGATTGAGGGAATCTCTTGGATTGCGCCTTTGCCGTGATAGGATATCGGGTTTGATACGAAACGGTTTGCCATAATACGTCCTCCTGTATGTTGTTTTTAGGTTTTATACCTTAATTAATTATACCCTATTTTATAGGAAAATACAATACTTTTAGAACATTGAGCATATACCTGCAATAACTGCAGAAATAGCAGGAAATCCTGCAAGAGTAAATGACCATTTCTGAATCAATGCTTTTGGAGGAATATAGGGTTTCAAATCCTCGGTATCCGGGATATTCCAAGCTTTGGTATGTCCTACCCAATACCAATCAATGAACAGACGGTCAAAAATGCCCATTATCCACATAATTGCCGTCATTTGGTAAAATGCTTCAAAAAAACCATTCGCACCGTTAATGTAATAAACCATAAAGGGAACCAAAACGAAAAGCGGTATGTACATAGCAAGAGCCATATATATAAGTCCCTTTTTAATTTTTTCCCTCGTTGTATATCCAAGCTCTACAACTTTTTCTTGAACGTCACCTTCATAAAGTGCAACGCCTCCTACTGCGCCGTTTGCGATAGCGACAACACATGTTATAAGCAAAACGAAACACATTACTATTCCTTCAATTATAATTAACATCAATGAACTCCTTATGATTGATATTTATGAAAAGTCATTCCAAAACCAAATCGCCGATTGATTTCTCACCGGTCACATGTTCTCCAAGACGATTCGCCCATTTTTCGGTAAAAAAAGAGGCATAAGGAATCTGTTTTTCTCTGCGTATTTTACCTCCTAAAAATCCCCACAAAGTCGAAGGGATTCCTATTATAATCAAGTATAGAGGTCCTAATACAAGAGATTGAATAGTATGCCCATATTCGTGAACCAACAACCGTTTAGAAAGCTCTTCAACACTCATTTGTCCTTCATATTTTTCTGCAAAAAACGGTTGGGAGGTAACAAACACGAATAAACCCAATGATACGCTGGTATTCGATTCCCAAACCGTAACGAGCGCCCCGTGATACCAAAAATGTCTATCATTATAGTGCATCAAAAAGACGAGTGCACCGAGCAATGATTGTATAAAACCCCAAGTGCACTGCCATAATTTGTAAATAGCCAATCTCATACTTTCTCCATCAAAAACTTATTTACTGAACTGATTATACAACACATCTATAAATATTTCAATATTCAATACAAAAAGCATTATTACTACAACACGCGCCCTTCGACCCCCGCTTTTTCCTTATTGCAAT
>JAZOSQ010000058.1:0-60523 GCA_045657245.1 Eubacteriales bacterium
TCCTTTCAGCTCCTATTATTTATTAGATGTTTTAGAACCAGCGTGGCCCTTGAAGGTTCTGGTGGGAGCAAACTCGCCGAGCTTGTGACCAACCATATCTTCTACTACATATACCGGAACGTGCTGTCTTCCGTTGTGTACTGCGATCGTGTGACCGACAAATTCAGGGAAGATTGTGGAAGAGCGCGACCAGGTCTTGATAACTCTTTTTTCGCCCTTGTTGTTCATATCGACGATTCTGCTGTAAAGCTTAGCTTCGACGAAAGGGCCTTTTTTGATGCTTCTGCTCACAATTATTTCCTCCTTTATCTGTCATTTCTTCTCTTGACTATAAATTTATTGGTACGAGCCTTCTTGTTTCTCGTCTTATAGCCGAGAGCAGGTTTACCCCAAGGGGTAACAGGGCCGGGACGACCGATAGGCGAACGTCCTTCACCACCACCGTGAGGGTGATCGCAGGGGTTCATTACCGAACCACGAACGGTAGGACGAATACCGAGGTGTCTGGTCTTACCAGCCTTACCGAGCTTAACGTTTTCGTGTTCGAGGTTGCCAACCTGACCGATTGTAGCTTTACAATCGAGGCGGACAAGACGAACTTCGCCGGAAGGAAGTCTTACCTGTGCCATTCCGTTTTCTTTAGCCATAAGCTGTGCAGCTGCACCAGCGGAACGAACCATCTGTGCGCCACGGCCGGGATAAAGTTCAATGGAGTGGATTATTGTACCAACAGGAATCGAGCTGATGGGGAGAACGTTACCGGGTTTGATGTCGGCATTTTCTCCGGAGTAGAGGAGAGTACCTACTTTAACTCCGTCAGGAGCGATAGCGTAGCTCTTCTTACCGTTTTCATCTTCGAGAAGCATGATATAAGCGGTACGGTTAGGATCGTATTCAATACCGATAACCTTGTTTGCACCTTCGCTATATGCACGCTTGAAGTCGATGATTCTGTACTTCTTTTTATTGCCGCCGCCGTGATGACGAACGGTGATTCTACCCGTATTGTTTCTACCCGAGTTCTTCTTAAGGATAGTGATAAGAGATTTTTCGGGAGTCTTCTTCGTGATCTCCGCAAAGGAGGGAGAAGCCATGTTTCTGCGGGAGGGAGTAGTCGGTTTATATGTTTTAACAGCCATTTCTACTTTCTCCTTTCTTACATAAGGCTATCGAAGAATTCGATTGTCTTGGAATCAGCAGTAAGCTTAACGATTGCTTTCTTCCATTCGGAAGTCTTGCCAACGTGGTAGCCAACACGCTTTGTCTTTCTCTTCATTGTGATGGTAGTAACTTTTTCAACTTCTACCTTGAAGATTTCTTCAACCGCATTCTTGATTTCAACCTTGTTTGCATTCGCCGGAACCTTGAAGGTGTATTTCTTATCCTGCATGTTCTTGATAGAAGCTTCGGTGATTACAGGTTCTCTGATGATGTCGTAAACCGATTTCATTATGCATATACCTCCTCAAGTTTTGCAAGAGCATCCTTAGCGATGACCATTTTGTCATATTTAAGAATGTCATATACGTTAATTGTGTTAACAGGTGCTGTGATAACACCGGGGATGTTTGCTGCAGAACCTACTACATATTCGTTTACATCGAGTGTAACGATCATAGCTTTGCCATCAACGTTGATTGCGTTGAGGAAGTTAACCATGTTCTTTGTCTTGTAGCTATCGAGTGCGATATTGTCAACGACAATCAATTCATTCGCAGCTACTTTAGAGGTAAGAGCAGAGAACAAAGCAACTCTCTTGAGCTTCTTGTTGATGCTTACGCGATAAGTTCTGGGCTTGGGTCCAAGCGCGATACCGCCGTGTACCCACTGAGGAGAACGAGTAGAGCCCTGTCTTGCTCTGCCTGTTCCCTTCTGACGCCAAGGTTTTCTACCGCCACCGGAAACTTCGCTTCTGGTGAGAGTGGACTGTGTGCCCTGACGCTGATTGAGCAAATATGCTCTAACAACGGAATGGACTGCTGCATTGTTGATTTCAGCAGAAAAGATTTTATGGGAAAGAGCGACTTCGCCGCAAACCTTTCCTTCCATGTTGTATACGTTAACTGTAGGCATAGTTCTTTTCCTCCTTCCGCTTATTTCACAGTGCTGCGGAGGTAAACGATACCGCCTTTTGCACCGGGAACCGCACCCTTAACAGCGATAAGGTTGTTATCGGGGTCGATTTTGATAATCTCGAGGTTGAGCATGGTAACCTGTTCGTTACCGTATTGACCAGCCATCTTCTTGTTCTTGAAGATGTGTGCAGGGTCAATAACACCCATAGAACCAGACTGACGGTGTACAGGACCTGTACCGTGAGTCATTCTGAGTCTGTGAAGACCCCATCTCTTGATTGCGCCGGAGAAGCCGTGACCTTTGGTAACACCGGTGATGTCGACCTTTTCGCCAACTTCGAAGGTGTCCGCGGTGATGACGTCGCCAACGTTCATAGAAGCGGAATCGTCAAGACGGAATTCTTTAAGATACTTCTTAAAGGAAACCTCTGCTTTGGTGAATACACCCTTCTGAGGTTTGTTGAGCTTTCTTTCGGGAATATCCGAGAAGCCAAGCTGAACAGCTTCATAGCCGTTCTTTTCGTTCGTTCTTTTCTGAACGACAACGCAGGGACCTGCGCTGATGACAGTAACAGGAACAACCTTGCCCTTTTCATCAAAGAGCTGGGTCATACCGAGCTTTCTGCCGATGATGCCTTTTTTCATTTGTTATCCTCCTCAGGTTATTGGTTGACAAGCCATACGCCCATCAACGTGACCTTTATTTGATACGGTTTAGAGTTCGACGTTGAAGTCAACGCCAGCGGGGAGATCGGTGCTCATGAGCGCTTCAACACATGCCTTGGAAGGTCTGATGATGTCGATAAGACGCTTGTGAGTACGATACTCGAACTGTTCACGGCTGTCCTTGTACTTATGAACTGCACGAAGGATGGTGATGATTTCTTTGTCGGTAGGAAGCGGAATAGGACCGGAAACGGTAGCGCCGTTGCGCTTAGCAGTTTCAACGATCTTTTCTGCTGCTTTGTCTATAAGAGTGTGATCGTAGCTCTTAAGACGGATTCTGATTTTGTCTTTCTTTGCCATGGGGTTTGCCTCCAAATATAATAATGTAGTGATTTGACGGCAGAGCCACGAACACTGCGCCGGGCGTTTCGTCAAACACCCTTAAAAAATGCTCGTAAGCCTGCGCCCGATTGTCGGACATACTCTGTCATAGTTACCTGCGCTTATCGCAGCAATCTACAACTTCATCGCACACCAAGCGAAATCGATTGTATCATATATATGAAAATAACGCAATAGGTTTGGTTAAAATTACCCTATAAAATATTGTAAACAATTTGTGAACAAAAAAGAATGGAAAATTTCTTTCAAAAAGGGATTTACAAAAGAAAATTTTTAAGTATAATATTTTACAAGAAAACCCTTATATAATATAAAGGAAGGAATTTTCATGAAAATCAACAGAAGAAACTCCGGTGTTTGCAGCAGAAGCGTCAGTTTCGACATTGCCGAAGACGGCACCGTTTCGGAAATTATTTTTGAAGGTGGTTGCAACGGCAACCTCAAAGGCATCGCCGCACTTTGTGAAGGCAGAAAAGCCGACGACATTATTAACAGATGCAAGGGCATTACTTGTGGATTCAAGTCCACCTCCTGCCCCGATCAGCTCGCAGTTGCGCTTGAAGAAGCACTTCAAAACAAATAAAATTTTAGGAAATATTTGCAAAGGGGATCACATTTATGATTAAAGAATTCGAAAGATGGCTTAATAACGAAAACCTTGACGAAAACTCCAAAAAACGTCTTTTGGAAATCAAAGGCGACGAAACCGCTATTGCGGAACGTTTTGCAATACCCATGAGCTTCGGTACCGCAGGTCTCAGAAGCACTATGGACGTTGGTATTTCCAAGATGAACGTTTATACCGTCGCACAGACAACACAGGGTCTTGCAGAGCTTATTATCTCCGCTAACGGTCAGGAAAGAGGCGTTGCCATCTCTTATGACAGCAGAATCGATTCCGACACGTTCGCAAAGACCGCAGCGGAAGTTCTTACCGCAAACGGAATCAAGGTTTATCTTTTCGACGGCATTCGTCCTACTCCCGAACTTTCTTTTGCGATCCTTCACTACGGTTGTATCGCAGGTATCAACGTTACCGCTTCGCACAACCCGAAGGAATACAACGGTTACAAGGTTTATTGGGAAGACGGTGCACAGTTGCCTCCCGAACACGCAGAAATCGTTTCCAAGAAGGCGTCAGAAACAGATATTTTTGAAGGTGTTAAGAGAATCTGCCTTTGCGAAGCAGAAAAGAACGGTCTTCTCGTTATGATTGGTGAAGAATGTGACGAAGCATTCCTCAAGGCAGTTTTGGATTGCCGACTCGACGCAGAAAACACCGCAAAATACGGCAACGAAATGAATCTCGCATATTCCGCACTTCACGGAACCGGCTATAAGCTCGTACCCGAGGCATTGAAGCGTTGCGGTATCGACAAGCTTATTACTATCGACAGCCAGATGATTCCCGACGGTAACTTCCCCACCGTTGCATCTCCCAACCCTGAAAACCGCGAATGCTTCGAAGAAGCAATCAAAAAGCTTGAAGCTGACGGCATTGATTGCGGTGCTATTATCGCCACCGACCCAGATGCAGACAGAATCGGTCTTGCAATCAAAGACGACAAAGGCGAATTCTTTGCACTCTCCGGTAACCAGATTGGTGCACTTCTCATCGACCACATAATAAAAATCAGAAAGAAGAACGGAAACCTTCCCGAAAACGCTTGTGCAATCAAATCGGTTGTTTCCTCGAACCTTTTCGATGCTATTTGTGAAAAGCACGGTGTAAGACACATCAACGTTCTTACCGGATTCAAATACATCGGCGAAAAGATCAAGGAATGGACCGCTGACGGAAGCAACACCTTTATTTTCGGTTACGAAGAAAGCCAGGGCTATCTCTCGGCAGGTTATGCAAGAGATAAAGACGCGGTCGGCGCAAGTGTGCTCGTTGCAGAAATGGTTTGCCGTCACTATGCCGAAGGCAGAAGCGTATATCAGGCATTGCAGGAAATCTATAAGGAATACGGCATTTTCCGCGAAACCGTTTTGAATATCAAGATTTCGGGCATCGATCCTATGGGTCTTATGGGCGAAACGATGGCAGAAATCAGAAATCAGTCTATTGATACTATTGGTGGTATGAAGGTTGTCGCGCAGCGTGATTACCTCACGGGTGTCATCAAGAAGGCAGACGGAAGTGAAGAACCCACAGGTCTTCCCAAGAGTAATATGCTTTATTACGATCTCGAAGGTGGTTCGGCTGTTATCATCCGTCCTTCCGGCACAGAGCCCAAGATCAAGGCATATATCCTTATCCGTGCCGAAAGCGAAAACGATGCAACCGTTAAAACCGACGCTTGTGTTGCTGATTGCAAAAAACTTTTGGAAAAATAATTATAAAACGCAGGTTCTGTTTCGAACCTGCGTTTTTATTACGGCAAAAATCAATATTCGCCAACATTCTTTAATTTATTTACAAATAGATAAAAAATCAGCTCTTTATTATTGTTGACAAATGAAGTATAAAACTATATTATAATGTAGAATAATCAAGTTAGCTCAACAAGGAGAATATTGATGCTTGAACTTCGAGGTATAAAAAAATCGTACGAGATCGGTGATATGGTCACCCAAGCGTTGAAGGGCATTTCCGTCAATTTCAGAAAAAGCGAATTTGTCGCAATACTCGGTCCGTCGGGTTGCGGTAAGACAACCTTGCTTAACGTCATCGGCGGTCTTGACAAATATGACGACGGCGACCTTATAATCAACGGCAGATCAACGAAGGAATATAACGATTCCGATTGGGACACATACAGAAACCATTCGATCGGCTTCGTTTTCCAAAACTATAACCTTATCTCCCATCAAACCGTACTTCAAAACGTCGAATTGGCTTTATCGCTTTGTGGTGTTTCCAAAGCCGAAAGAAAACGCCGTGCAAAAAAGGCGTTGGAAGACGTTGGGTTGGCAGACCATATCTATAAGAAGCCCGCAGAAATGTCGGGCGGACAGATGCAAAGAGTTGCTATCGCAAGAGCTTTGGTGAACAACCCTGATATTATTCTTGCCGACGAGCCGACGGGTGCGCTCGACTCCGAAACGAGTTTGCAGGTCATGGATATCCTCAAAGACGTTTCGAAAGACCGACTCGTTATTATGGTTACACACAACCCCGAACTCGCGGAAAAATACGCAACACGAACCGTCAGAATGCTTGACGGCGAGATTAAAAGTGACGATGACCCATTCGAAACGATTCCCGTTGTCGAAGAAAAGATCGGTTCGAAGAAAAAGAAGGATAAATCGCTCAAAAAACCTTCGATGTCGTTTGCAACCTCTTTCGGACTTTCTCTCAAGAACCTTTTCACAAAGAAAGGCAGAACGACACTTACCGCTTTTGCGGGTTCTATCGGCATCATCGGTATTGCTTTGATTTTTGCCGTTTCGAACGGTATGACTTCCTATATCAATGCAGTACAGGAAGAAACGCTCACCGCATATCCGCTCACTTTGGAAGCAAAGACGATGGATATGACATCGCTTATGGAAAGCTTTATGAATGTAGGAAGCAACCATAATCACGAAAACGACGCAATTTATAAAGACCCGATCATTGCTGATCTTGTAAACGCATTGAGCACGCTCGAAGCCACAGAAAACGACCTTAAGGCATTCAAAGAATATCTCGATGCCGAATTAAAGAAAGAAGGTTCTGCTTTTAACAGCGCAATAAGCGGTGTTCAATATTCATACAACCTCGATCTTTCGGTTTATACAAAAAATCCCGAAGGCGAAATCATCAAGTCCGACACAAACGAGCTTATGATGGAAATGTTCGGAGATTTTATGATGCAGATTTCTTCCGGCAATTCTGACGAGGAATCAAATACCGGTCCGTCGATGAACATGATGCAATCTCCGATGATGTCCATGAGCAACGCCAATATGTGGCAAGAGCTTCTTCCCGAACTCGACGGAAGTCCGGTCAACAAAGTTATGAAAGAACAATATGAAGTTCTCGAAGGCGGACGTTGGCCCGAAAGCAAGAATGAAATTGTTCTCGTCGTCAACAAAAACAACGAGCTTGACGATTTGACGCTATACGCACTCGGTTTATTGAACAAGAGTCATATCGATTCTATAATCGATGCTGCAGCAACAGGTAATGCTCTCCCTGACGGAAACGAAAAGTGGTCTTATGACGAAATTCACGGCATGACCTTCAAGACCATTCTCCCTTATGATTGTTACAAAGAGTTTAATGGTGTTTTCGTTGACGTAACCGACAACGAAAGTATGCTCCAAATGCTCTATGAAAACGCTTTGGAATTGAAGGTTGTTGGCATTATTCGTCCGAAAGAAGACACCGAAGCCTCTGCTTTCACAGGGAAAATCGGTTATACTCACGAACTCACTGAATATATTATCGAACAGGCGAAGAACTCCCCCGTCGTCAAAGCACAGCTTACTGACACTTCGACCGACATACTCTCGGGACTCCCCTTCGAATCCAACACAAGCGCATTCACTGATTTCGAAAAGAAAAACGCATTTATCGAATATCTCGGCACGCTTTCTCCTGAAAAGAAAGCCGAAACTTACGTTGCGATACAGTGTCTTAACGCGATAAATGAACAAATGGGTCCTCAAGTTGAAATGATTCTCGCTTCTATGCAGGACAAAGAAGCTATTATTGCTCAAGTCAGCGGTTCTATCTCTGAACAGATGAACGTCGATCCTGAAACGATCATCAAACAGCTTGAAGAAATGGAACTTGATGCGCTCAAAAACATGATAAAACCCTCTATAGAAGAATCGATAAAGGCGAAGATAACGGCAGAAGTTACTGCGCAGCTCACTGCTCTCACCAACGAGCAGAAGGTATTGGCTCTCGAAAATGACTTGACGAGCTATACCGATGAAATTGGTGCTTTGTATTACGATGAAATTACCGAGTTTTCAAGCTCGACATACGAACAGACTCTCGTTAAAATCGGTTCTCTCGACCTTGCTTCCCCTTCCAGAATCAACCTTTATGCTTCAACATTCGAAAACAAAGACGTTATTGTTGGAGCTATCGACAGTTACAATAATTCCGTTGAAGAAGCAAAGAAGATTGCATACACCGACTATCTCGGTTTGATGATGTCTTCCATTACGACAATCATAAACGCTATAAGTTATGTATTGATCGCATTCGTTGCTATTTCGCTTATCGTATCTTCGATCATGATAGGTGTTATCACGCTTATTTCGGTTCAGGAAAGAACAAAAGAAATCGGTATTTTGCGTGCTATCGGTGCTTCGAAGCGAAACGTTTCGAGTATGTTCAACGCGGAAACAGTAATCATCGGTTTCACCGCAGGTCTGCTTGGTGTTATTATCACCTATCTCCTCTGCATACCGATTAATGCTATCATTTACAGTCTTACGGAAATCGCAGGACTTAAGGCACAATTACCGATCGGCATTGCCATAGCACTTATCGGCATCAGCGTTATTCTTACGCTCTTCGCAGGTATTATTCCTTCGAGAAGTGCTGCTAAAAAAGACCCCGTGGTCGCCCTTAGAACAGAATAAAATTTATATTTATGAAAAACCTTGTGCTATACGTATGCGCAAGGTTTTTTATTTGTGCAAAATTTTCATTGACAGCGAAAAAGTTTTTTGTTATTATGCATATTGAGGGAAATTGCGAAATCGACGATATTTTTGCGATTTTTGACGAAAAATCCCACAGCCGAAGCATTTTTTGCCGGCCGTTACACCCGTATGCCGAAGAAATCAAGGCATCGAGCGAAACGAACAGGAGAATATCCCATGAAAAAAATCTTTTTATTCTTAATCGCAGCAATACTTGTTATCAGTGTTTCTGTTATCGGTGTTTCTGCAAGTGAAGCAACAGGCGCTTCTGCCGAAGCTTCTACAAGCGCAATCGGTCCCGAAGAAATCATCATGCTTATCGGTGGTCTTGCCTTCTTCCTTTATGGTATGACGGTTATGTCCAACGGTCTTGAAAAGATGTCGGGCGGTAAGCTTGAATCCACTCTCAAGAAAATGACCTCCAATCCCTTCAAGAGCCTTGCGCTTGGTGCAGGTATCACCATAGCAATACAATCATCCTCTGCGATGACGGTAATGCTGGTTGGTCTTGTAAACTCCGGCGTTATGTCCTTGAACCAAACGGTCGGACTTATAATGGGTTCGAACATCGGTACAACCCTTACCGCTTGGCTCACCTCGCTTGTTGGTATTGAAAGCAGCGGCGGTTTTAGCGTTACCGACCTTTTGAAACCTGCTAACTTCTCGCTTATTTTTGCGTTGGTCGGCGTGTTGTTCGTTATGGGCAACAACAAGAAACGCAAAGACATTGGATATATCATCGTCGGCTTTGCCGTTCTTATGTGCGGTATGGGCTTTATGGGCGACTCGATGAGCGGTCTTAAAGAAAGCCCCGAATTCCGTGATCTTCTCACTATTTTTGACAACCCCATCTTTGGCGTTATCATCGGTGCAGTTGTTACCGGTGTTATTCAAAGCTCTGCGGCATCGGTTGCGATTTTGCAGTCACTTTGCGTATCGGCAGCAGTATTTGAAGTTTCGGGCGGTCTTACCTTCGGTATGGCAATCCCGATCATTATGGGTCAAAATATCGGTACTTGTGTTACTGCTCTTATTTCCAGCTTTGGCGTTAACAGAAACGCAAAGCGCGTTGCAGTTGTACATATGTCCTTTAATATCATCGGTACTGTGCTCTGCTTGGCTGTATTCTATTTCTTGCATTGGGTTTTGGACTTCTCGTTCATTCTCGACGCTCGTATCGATGCGTTCGATATCGCAATTTGCCACATGTTGTTCAACGTTATCACAACAGCGGCTCTTCTTCCCTTCTCAAAGCTTCTTGTTAAGCTTGCTTACAAGGTTATTCGCGACAAGGAAGGCGAAAACGAAAACAAGATTCTCCTCGACGACAGATTGCTTGCTACTCCTGCAGTTGCGGTTGCTCACTGTAACACACTCACCGTTAAAATGGCTTCGATTTCTAAAGAAACGATGCTTAAATCCATCGACATTCTTGATAATTTCGACGAAAATCTTGCAATCGAGGTTGAAGAAGCAGAGGGCATCGTCGACAGATATGAAGACGAATTGGGTACATATCTCGTCAAGCTTTCGAGCAACGACCTTACAACGAAAGACTCCCAGAGTGTTTCCACAATGCTTCACTCTATCGGCAACTTCGAACGTATCAGCGACCACGCAGTTGAAGTGCTTCGTACCGCTCAGGAATTGAGAGAAAAGAAGCTTCAATTCTCGAAGGAAGCGCAAGGAGAAGTTAAGGTTCTCACCGATGCTATCCGTGAAATCATCGACATCACCTTCGAGGCATTCGAAAACGGTAACACCGAATTGGCAAGAAAGGTTGAGCCCCTTGAACAAGTTATCGACGGTATTGCGGCACAGATGCGTGCAAAGCATATTGTCAGACTTCAGGCAGGTAACTGTACGATTGAGCTTGGCTTTATCCTTTCCGACCTTATCACAGGTTTGGAACGTGTGTCCGACCACTGTTCAAACATTGCGGTTGCTCTTATTGAGGTTTCCGAAGGTTCGTTCGATACCCATAAATACCTTAACGACGTTAAGAGCGGTAACGACGAAAACTTCCGCAAGAATTACGACGAATATAAGGTTAAATACGCTTTGAACTAAAAAATCAAATCGAGAATCGGTAATAACTGATTCTCGATTTTTTATATTGACTTTTATCCTTAAACATTGTAAAATTAATTGTATCTTTATGCCTCGAAAGGAAGGTTGATGATGACCGCAATCAATGCGCTCCGAAACAAATTCAAATTTGATCCGGAAAGCCCTTTCCATTTTTACAGAATGGTGCTTTTATGGTCGTTTATTGTTTCGGGCTGTATAACTATACCTTTTATTATAGTTGAGCTTATCAAAACGGGTTCCGCTGTTTTTCTTTATTACGGCGACTATAACGCACAGCAGATCTGTTTTTACGAGAACTGTGTCCGTATGGTGCACGAAGGTTCGATCGGGTGGGACTGGGTTACCGACCTCGGTTCGAACTTCGTCGGTAGTTATTCTTACTATATGCTCGGAAGTCCCTTCTTCTGGATAATGTGCCTTTTCCCCGCTTCTTGGGCACCTTATCTTATGGCTCCGATGTATATGGTTAAATATATGGTTGCGGCTTTGTTCGGTTATGCTTATTTACAGCGTTTCGTCAAAAACAAAAATTATGCCGTTATCGGCGCTTTGCTCTATTCCTTCTCGGGATTCCAGATTTACAACACCTTCTTCAATCAGTTCCACGACGTAGTTGCGTTCTTCCCATTGCTTCTCATCGGTATGGAAGAATTCGTGCAGAATGACAGAAAAGGTCTTTTCGCGATAGCGGTTATGATCAACGCCCTTATAAACTATTTTATGTTTGCAGGGCAGGTTGTTTTCTGTATTCTCTATTTCTTGTTCAGAATGTCGACAAAGTCGTTCAGAATAACCTTCAAGAAGTTCCTTGGATTATTCTTCGAAGCGGTTCTTGGCGCCATGATGGCGATGTTTATATTCTTGCCCGGTGCCGTGGCGGTTTTGAGCAACTCGAGAATCGAAAACTCCTATTTAGATATCGTCGAAAAGATTATCGAGTATATCAAAGCAGGTGATTGGGAAAACGCGCTTAAACAATCGAAATATATTTTCACTTGGCGAACCAGCGGTAATTTCTATTGGCAAAGATATGGTCAGATTTTCGAATCATATTTCTTCCCGCCCGATATCCCTTCTCGTGTCAACTTCTTTGATGGTCACCAAACACGTTGGGCTTCCATCTCTATGTATCTCCCCATGTTCTCCATGTCGGGATTCTTCGCCTTATTTACCACAAAAAAACGCACTTGGCTTAAATCCTTCCTCATCTTGCTTATCGTTTGTTCCTTCGTGCCGATTTTAAACAGCATTTTCTTCTTGTTCAATTCGGCATATTATGCAAGATGGCTTTATATGATGATAATGATGTTATCGCTTGCCACGATAATCTCGCTCGAGGACTCAAAAACGAATTGGCGTCCGCCTGTTGCGATTATGACGTTCTTCTGTACAGTTATTGCAATTCCTTTGGGACTTGTATGGCACGAAAACAAGAATGATGTTCTTGAGCTTGGGTTCCCTCCTTACAGAGCAAGATTCTGGCTTTATGTTGCGATCGCATTCCTCGGAATATTTCTTACGGCTTATATCATCAGAAAATACCGCAACACCAAAACTTTTGAACGTGCGTTACTCTACGGCGTTTCGTTTATGATTGTCATTTACGCTTGTTTGCACATTTCGAACGGCAAACAATATTCGCACACAAGCGAATTTTTGGTTGATCAGTGTATTGAAGGCGAGGTTGATCTCCCCGACCCGCACGAAGACTTCTATAGAATCGATTTCTACAGAGGTTCGGGTGTTTCACCGCTTGACAACATCGGTATTTATTGGAATCTCCCCTCTATCGAATGTTTCCATACGGTTGTCCCCCCTTCCATTATGGAATTTTACCCTGCGGCACTTGATATTAAGCGCAGTGTCGGTTCAAGGCCCGAAAGTTCTTATTATGGTTTGAGATCCTTCACGTCGACAAAGTATTCCTTTATCGAAACCTCCAAGAATGTCAAAAAAGGCAAGGAAGTTCACAAAGTATTCGGTTTTGAATATTTTAAGACCGAAAACGGTTTTGATATTTATGAAAACACGAATTATATTCCTATGGGCTTTGCTTATACGGAATTTATGACCGAAACCGACTTTTCGGAGGCATACACACCAACCGACCGTGACAAAGTTCTTGTTAAATATCTTGTCGTTCCCGACAACATGGCTTCCTATTATTCGCGTTTTATGACGAGAGTTACCCCAGAAGCGAAGGAAAGAAGCAACGACGATACCTTCACAAAAGCCGTCAAAGAACGCAGAGAGATGGCTTGTGACAGTTTCGAATACGACAGTTACGGATTTAAGGCACACATAAATCTCGACGAATCCAACATCGTATATTTCAGTGTTCCTTATGAAAACGAGGGTTGGTCGGCAACCGTCAACGGCAAGGAAAAAGAAGTTTTGAAGGTGACATACGGATTTGTTGCCGTTGAATGTGAAGCAGGTGAAAACACCATCGTATTCGACTATACAACTCCCGGTCTTATTAATTCCACAACGCTTGTTCTGGGTGATTACGAGGTTACCGTTCCCGGTGGTGTTTGGATTTCGCTTGTCGCTATCCTCGTTTATGTTCTTTATATGTTATATTTCAACGTATACAAGAAGCACAAGGCAGAAACCAAATTCTTCAGCTTTGAATACTATGACGATTGCGGTGTTAATCATATTCAAACAAAAACACGCAAGATACCGCTTAAAAAACGCATTAAGAAGTTATTCAAAAAATAATTAGATTTTCAAAAAAAAGAGGTTGTCAAAATCATTTTGGCAACCTCTATATTTTTTAGAATTTGATTTTAAAATTCGGGCAAAATATCAAACACTTCTATTTGCAGTTTTTATCACATCTGTTATTTTGGTTGACGCAACGGTCGCAATTTCCGTTTTGTTCGTCGGCATAGGGATAAAATTCGTTTACGGGGAATTGCATCTTGCCAAAAATCGAGCAGGGATCGTCGTTATTGCAAGGTTTGCTGTCGTTTTCGGGCAGACAGAAGCGACATGCAGGGAGAACAATCTGCACACGGCGTTCCATACGGATCACCGAGAACACACCGATCGTGACGTAAACGTTATTAACGCCAACGCCGTCAACGAAGCTTCCGTCGAAACGAGAGCTTATCTTTTCGGGTATTGCGTCAACACACATACAGCAGTTACCGAAGGGACGGCAACGTTCAACAATCTTACTATCGAGGCATATCGGCGATGCGACTTCAACGACAACCGTGGGAAGCGTGGGTTCGCAATCACAACGAAGGTCATGTTCGTCGAAGCAAAAACTGTTTTTCTCGGGGTCGGAAGTGAATACGCTTACGTTCTTCTCCGAGCCGAAAAGAATGATTTTTTTATCGAACGCACAAAGGCCTTTAACTTCCTGTACTCTGCCGCCGCAAACACAAGCTTCGAGCGTTACGCAGAAATAATAACGAACGGTTACCTGATAGAATCCTTTATTGAAAGGTACGGGTTCGATATTGATTCCTGTGTTGATCACTTCAACACATTTGCATCTTACAGCACTTGCTTTGTCGATTATTTCCTGCCCCATATCACAGAGATGGACACGAACGTCTTCGAGACAGTCTTTATCTCTTGCAGAATCGAAAACCTTATCTACGCTTATGCAGCAAAGTTGTTCTTTATTACCGCAAAGTCCGCCGAAAGGGCTATTTTTTTCCATTAATATATTCCTCCTTGAGAGTTTGGATAATACCATATATTGTGGTTATTATCAATATTATTCTATGCAGAGGGTGAAAAAAGGTGTTTTTTTGTACAAAAGAACTATTTACAAATCATGTACATAATGGTATATTATGCTCCGAGGTGATTTGTAATAGAACGCTCTAAAATCAGAGCCTTGTCAATACTCGTTGTTGCATTTATATTTATGATCGCTTTTTCTGTTTTTGCAATGCAACTTGTTCTTTGGCAAGGTCAGGATATTTCTGTTAATATTGTAAGTGACACCGAAGAAGGCAACAACGATGTTGTTATCTCGGTTCTTAATACAGCAGGTTCAACTCTTTTGTTCTACGAGAATGCCGAAATGACCGGCAAACTTGAATATTTAAGCAAAGACGGTTGGATCGAATATTGCGACGTTTCCTATACTTCCGACAACGCTGATGCTGTTTCCCAGCAATACGGCGGTGTGTTCGCAGAGCTTGCTCCCGGAGAAGATTGGGACGTTTCCATTCCTAAGCACATTGTCGAAAAAATGAAAAGCGGTACTTACCGTGTCAAATTCACTTATATCAGCGAAAATAACTACAACGAATATCTTGAATCTGCCTTCAACGACAGAAAAGACATTTCGGTTTCTGATGATATCTCAGATATAAGCGACGCCAGTGATGTTTCTACGCCCAGCGGTTTCCTTCCTCTCGTCGGTCTCGGCAAGGATGACAAAGACACCGAAACCGTTGAAGAAGAATTTTTTGCAGCTTCAAGAAGCGAGGTTTTTCTTAAAACTTTCGAATATGAAGTTGACGAAGAATTTGTTGACCGTGTTGACATCAGCGACGACGACCTTCGTATCGACGAACCTTCGAAAACACGTGCTATTCCCGAACCCGACAAATTAAGTTAATTATTAATAGAAAAAAGCACCTTTTACGGTGCTTTTTTTCGGAGTATTTATGGAATTTTCGGTTTTTGACTTGAAATCACATTTTAATACGAGCGATGCCCCTCATATCGAGTTCTTCGACAGCATCGATTCCACAAGCAACGAAGCTAAACGTGCGCTCGAAAAAGGGCTTTCGGGCGATGCGATTTTTATTTCAAGGCATCAAACGGCGGGCAGAGGGAGAAGCGGAAAAAGTTTTTATTCCCCCGACGGAAGCGGTCTTTATTTTTCGATTGTGCTTCATCCCGAAATTCCGATCGAAAAGTCGGTTTTATTGACTGTTGCCGCTGCGGTCGTGACAAGAGACGTTATTGAGTCACAAACAAAGAAGCACCCTACGATAAAATGGGTCAACGATATTTTTATTGACAACAAAAAGGTTTGCGGTATTCTTTCCGAGGCAGTCAACGATTATGAAAAAGGTATTATCAAATCTACCGTTATCGGCATCGGTATTAATATCACGACCGATGAATTCCCCGCCGAACTTGACGGAATTGCCGTATCGCTCGGTAAAGAAATCAACCGTGAAGAAACGGTCGCTTTGATTTTCAAGAAGCTGAAAGCTATATTCAAAAATATCGAAAACGACAAGAGTTTTATCGACGAATACCGAAAACATTCACTCGCAATCGGAAAGACGGTTTATTTTTCGCGAAACGGAATAGATTACAAAGCAAAAGCCGTTGACGTTTCCGACAACGGCGAATTGAAGGTTTTTACCGAAAGCGGAGAAGAAATACTTCTCAACAGCGGTGAAATCAGCATTAAATTTTGAGTTTCGAAAGACTTTTTTTATAAATTCTGTGGGCAAGACCGATTTTTATGGCATCGGGAATGATACAGGGTAAGACACACGTTCCGAGAGCCCCAAAAACCGTCACAGGCGAACCGTTCGAGCCCGACCATATGACGAACACTGCTGTTCCCAAAGCGTAGCACGAAAGCGTTCCGACGGCGAGAGAGGTTATTGCTATTTTATCTGATTTGCCGAACCTTTTTTCGCAGAAAATATAAACCAATCCCATAACAACAAAGCCGAAAAGAAATCCGCCCGTCGGACCAAGCAAAGTTGAAATCCCTGCACCGAATCCCGAAAAGACGGGAACACCGCAAGTCCCCAACGCAAGATAGACCAATATTGATACCGTTCCCCTCTTTCCGCCGAAGGTCATCAAGAGAAGCGATATCCCGAACAGTTGGAGTGTAAACGGAATCGGCGCGGGTATGGTTATCAGCGAAAACAAAGCAATAAGAACCGCCCCGATTGAAATAAGTGCAATATCGTTTATCTTTTTATTTCTTTTCACAAGCAGTCCTCCTTAATTTGATATTTCAAGCTGTCACAGGTGCGCCTATGACAGCTTTTTTTATAATTAATAGTCTTCGCAATAAATCGAAACGGCGGCAGTGAACATTCCACCTTTGAACTCCTTTACTTCGAGATGACACCAAACATTAATACCTCTCGAAAAAAGCATATTCGGAACTATACACCATTCAAAAGGCAGCATACCGACATACGTTCCGTCTTCGCGCTGTACTTCAAGTTGGAGATAATTTCGGCTTTTTCGATTTTCTTTATAATCGATACGAAGTTTTTCTCCCAATTCGAGAGAAGAAAAAATTTCGCTGGGTGAATCACACATAAAACACCCTTCAAGCGCACAAACACCGATGAACACACCTTTATGCGGTTCGAGTTTGACGAATATCTTTTCTGCAAGATCGGGGTCTTCGGTAACTATCGACATCGTTATCGGATGGAGTTTTTTATATTTGTTCAATTACCGATACCTCTTTTCCGAGTGCGAAGGAATAGATTATAACGTTTTTGACTTCCCTGCCCGTCATACGCTCGACTGCGCTTTTATAGCAGGATAATTGGAGTTTATGGCGGTTTATAAGCTCGGATTCTTCAAAAACGCGGTCTGTTTTATAGTCAACAACGCTATAAGTTCCGTCGGGGTTCTCGAAAAAGCAGTCGATTACACCTTGAACAAGAACCTTTTCGCCGTTTGCTTTGAACGCGTCGCTTACAGAAAAGCGTTTTTCGCGATAGACCGATTTGGAATTCCTTATTCTCGAATACAAATCGGTTTTGAAGAAATCGGAAAGCGAGTTGATATCGAGAAGCTCTTTTTGTTTTTCGGATATCATTCTTATTTCGGTCAGACGGTCTGCCTCTTTTTCAACTCCGAAAGAATCAATTCTGTCGAAATCGCAAAACTGCATAAACAGATGGTTTGCAGTACCGATATCCGAAGCATCGGACTTTGTTTCACCCGCAAAATCGGGTTTTATTGCGACACGTGATAACGGTACCGTTATCGAACGGTTATATTCATCGTCCTCCAACAGACCTTCACGAAGCTCGGAAACCGAGATTTTTCGTGCGGTTCTTACCGAAATTTGATGGGGATAGACAAAATCCACGATATCGAGCATTTTTCGGCTTGGAGAAATCGAGATTCTCTTATTTTTCGGGATATATCCCGATTCGGTATCTGTTTCGCCGATATGGACAACGTCGAAAAAGGATTTTTCGCCGAGAGAAGCAACATATATTGCAAACTCAAGCCAACTTTTACAGGAAGAAGGATAATAGCGTTTATTTTCCCAGCCCTCGTCGGCACAGCCGGTTATATAAAGCCGTTCCTTTGCTCTCGTCAATGCAACGTAAAGTTTTCGCAATTCTTCGCCCAGAAGATGTTCTTTTTCTTCGTCTTCGGCAAGAATGTTGCAAATCGGGTCATAAGAAACAAATTCATTCTTATTTTTCAATTTGAAGAATATCCCTTTACGGCGCAAAACCGTGAGTGGTGTTTTATTTTTCTTCCCGCCGAACTTTTTATCGGCACCTGCGACGAAGCAGACTTTATATTCAAGTCCTTTTGATTTATGTACCGTTATAAACGACACGGCATCTTCTTCGCCCGTCTTCGCGACGTCGGCGATTTGTTTTCCTGTTTTCGAAAGCTCCTTGATATAATCGAGGAAGCCCGAAAGACCTTGGTTCGACGCCGATTCATATTTTTGGGAATATTCATAAAGCAAAAGTAAACTCTGTCTTGAAGCAGAAACGGTCGATATCTGCAACAAGCCCGACGACACCAAAAAGTCTTTCAAAAACTCTTTGCAAGGTACACCTGAGCTCTTTTTTCGCCATTCATAAAGCGTTTTTATGAAGTTTTTGCATCTTACAGCAAGACAATGGTTGCCGACACGTTTTACGGCACGATATTTGCCCTTGTTTTCGCGTTTCCTTGTCGGTAATGACGTTGATGCAACCGCGTCGAAAAACGGCATAGAGGGCAGATTTTCGCGGATACGGTATAAATCGTCGGAAGTGAAGTTACAAACAGGGCTTCGCATCAACGAACAAAGCGAAATATCATCGTTGGGATCGTCTATCGCTTTTAATGCAGACAATGCCAAACGGATATCGGGGTTTTCGAGAAAGTTTTCGCTTTTTTCGTTTTTATAGGGGATTCCGTATTTTTGGAACGCCTTTTCGTAATCGATCGAATAGCCCTTCATTGCGCTCAACATAACCGCAACGTCTGAAAACTTTAATTTTCCTCCATTGTCCGAGGTTTCATTATTTACAAGTCGCAAAATCTCTTTTGCGATATATTCCGCTTCCGCTTGGCGCGATTCCTTTGCCATATCCTTTTCTTTATCGGATATCGCAACGATTACGGGATGACGTCTATCAGGCGCGGTTGATGCGTGGATAAGCCATTCGTCCTCGTATTCGCGGTAATAGGGTGTATTCTTTGTTACCGATTCGAAAAGACGGTTTACGAAATCGATAACCGTTTGTGAACAGCGGAAGTTCTCGCGGAGAAAGATTCTTACGCCTTTTTCGGTATTGCCCGAAAGGTCTTGATATTGTTCCTTATATCCAAGGAAAATGTCGGGATATGCGTTGCGGAAACGATAGATACTCTGCTTCACGTCTCCGACCATAAAACGATTGTTTCCGTTTGAAAGCAGATTGAAAATGCGGTCCTGCATCGGGTTTACGTCCTGATATTCGTCGATGAGGATTTCTTTGAAGCTGTTTTGTTTTTTTAAGGCAAGTTCACTCGGAACGCTGTTTCCGAATTCGTCCTTGACTTCGAGAAGTTTTAATGCCTTTTGCTCGAAATCGGTATAGTCCAAAACACCGTTTTCAAGTTTTGACAATTCATATTCGGAATCAAGTTTATTGATAAAATATCTTATTGCGTCGATTATATCGGCGCATTTTTCGAAGCTTTCCGAGATAAGCACTTCGCTTCCCCGACAATAGCGTTCATAAAGCGATTTTTCGGTCTTGACGATCGCTTCCTTCATATCCTTGATTATCTTATGTGCCACGGCATCGCAACCTTTATTGGAGAGTCTTATGGTTGCAAGTGAGGATTCTGCAGTTGAGCAGAAGTTTACATAATTCGTTTCAAGAGCCGTACGTACTGCTTCACAGCTTTTTAGAAGTTGTTCGATAGGTTGTATATATTTATCATCGTTCGCGCTTGTTACGGCGAAGGAATAGATATCGTTTGCGGATTGTACAAGTTCATCATAAAACACACGCAAACGGTTTTGCATTGTTTTCCCAAGTTCGGTTTCGAAAAAGCCGTTTTCTCTGACGGTCTTCGCATCGTTACGAAGCTCGTTCGCACAATTAATCAGCATTTCTTCCCTATTGAGCATAACACGCAATGCGTTATAAAGCTCTATCATCGCATCGGACAGAGGTTCGTCGTTTTTTATGCCCGAAAAATTATCGGCAAGTAACAAAAGGTTTTTATCGTCGGTTTCATAGCCCTCGCTTATAATCTTATCCGCCGCGTTACGAAGCATCATCGCGGATTCGGTTTCGTCGATAACGCGAACACGGGGAGAGATTCCGAGCAGAGCGAAATTCTCCTTTACCAAGGAAAGACAATAAGACGATATTGTGCAGATATTTGCCTCGGAAACGAGGGTCGATTGACGGAAAAGATGTTTATCGTTGGGGTTCTTTGCGATTTCTTCAATCAACGCTTTATAGAGCTTTTGTTTTATATCCGAAGCGGCGGCTTTCATAAAGGTCACAACAAGGAAATCGGTTACCGAATCGCCGTTTTTTATGCGACGTATAAGACGTTCGGTGAGTACCGTCGTCTTACCGCTTCCTGCACCCGCACTTATGAGAAGGTTTACGTTATGTGTATTTATAGCGTCAGTCTGTTTCGCTGTAAAGTTCATTTTTGTCCTCCTCTATGTCTTTTTTACTTCTGCAAAAATCACCGTGCGGACAGAATTTGCAGGGGTCTGCCTTACCGTCGAAATCGTTCGGAATTACGTCCATTTTTCCGCAGAAAACGTTATCGGCAAGGGTTTCGACCTGTTCTCTCAACGTTTCGGAAAGCGAAGCGAATTCTTCGTCGGTCAAAAGGTTATTTGAGCGTTTCGAAAGAGTACCGTCTTTGTTTATACTCGTCGGCACGTATGAACAATCTTTACTCATCGCAAGGACGATTTCGGGATCATTGAGAAGAACACCGCTTCTTTTAATGCTCTTTTCGATTTCGGATTTTATCTTTTCGGGTGTCTCTCTGCCTGTGATATTAACGTTCGGTAATTGAACGGTATAATATAGCACACCGGCAGGTTTTGCATCCATTTTTTCGCAATAGGCGAAAAGATAATGGAGCATTTGGGTATCCAAGCCGTTTGCGACCATATTGAGCGAAAACGGTTTGTTATAGGTCTTATAATCGACGACACGGACATATTTCGTTCCGTTCACCTCATAGGTATCTACCCTATCTATGGAGCCGCGAAGCAAGACCTTCTTTCCGTCGCGGTCATATTCGATTGCGGGTATATCGGGGTTATGCAACCCGATTTTGAATTCGAATCCCGTTGGGATAAACTCGCTTTGTGAAAATTCCTTCGTTAGACTTTCGGTGACGAAAGAAAGTGTTTTCACGGCGTTTTCAAAGGTATGGACAAAACGTTTATTGTTCTTTGTTTCCTCGCCGATCACGGTTTCGAAATATTCGTCGGCATAGCCGCGAACCATGGTTTCACGTTTTTCATCATCGGGTGCGACGAATTTTCCCGTCTTGATACATTCTTTGAGATATTGTTCCAACACCTTATGAATGAAAGTTCCGATTTCGGGAGAAGCGAAGGCATTTTCCTTCTTTTCCTTCAAATCGAGAAGATAGTTTGCGAAGAACGAGAAGGGACAAAGGATATATCTTTCGAATTTTGAAGGCGAAAGAAGAAGCTTATCCTTTTTGAAGTCGATTCTCGAAGCAGAATCCGAAACGGAAGGAAGTTCTTCGAAGAAAGGAAGGTTTTTATTTTTTAATGCGGTTTTGATTTTCGTCTTTAATTCCCCGTTTTCGAAAGTCGGGAAATATGAGGCGACCGATTCACGAGAATATATCAAATCTTCGTTCGAAAATTCTTTTTCTTTTACCTCTGGAAGCATATTTTTTATCGAAAACCACGCCGTCGAGGGACGAAGTTCTTCGCCGCTTAATTCGCTTCTCGGATAGGACAACACAAGACGTTCCGTCGGTGCACTTAAAGCCGCATAGACGAAGAATCGACCTGTATTTAATAGTTTATCCATCGTGTCGGCAAGTCGTAATTCGAGGGATTCAAGCAACACGGCTTCATCTCTGTCAAAAAATCCGCCGTTTGACGCAGATGCAGGAAATTCACCGTCGCAAACTCCGAGCACGATTACGAGTTTGCTTCCGCCTGCACGAATCAAAGATGCATCACCGAAGGTTACAGAATCGGAAGACGGCGGTATTGCACCCAAAGAATAGCAATCGCACATAAGTTTTATGAGCGACACCATGCGTTTCGGTGTGGTTTTCATATTACCGCAGAGGGAGTCGAGTTGGTTGAATATATTTATCAAAAGTTTCCAAAGCTGGATATTACGTTCAGATTCTTCACGGTCACCGTTTTTCAAGAAATATTCCGCGTTTTTACGGAGCTTTTCGTCCGCTTCCATAACTATCAAATGGTTATAGAGTGCACGAACGGCATCGGAAACGGTGAGGTCTTTTTTTGTCAAGGTTTCTTTTAAGGCAACGAGAGGCGGAACGACTTTTTTCTTTGCGGTATTTGCTTTTGTGAGCAATTTCGCGCCGCGTTTTGTCAAATCGCCTTCACGGTATCCTTCGGGGTCGAGCATCCAATCGTTTTCGCTATACCACGCTTTACCGCGCAATTTCCAGGAATATGCATAATTCAAGACCGCATCTGATTCGGATACGGTTAGGTCGGTATAGCCGGTTTTTATGTATCGTTTCATACTGCGCAAGGAGAAATCCTCGATTATTACGGCAAGGCACGACAATATGAACGAGAAGAGCGGTTTTGAGGACAAATCCTCTTTCGAGGACATATAACAAGGTATTTCGGCGCGAGAGAAGACAGAATCGACGATCGTTTGATAGTTCGAAACGTTACCCGCAAGAACGGTTATATCTTTATATCTTCCGCCGTTACGGACAAATTCGGTTATCTCCGCTGCCGCCGCTTCAACCTCGTCAAAGCGGTTTTTGGCAGTTATCAGGCACACCGAACCGTCGTTTTTTTCAAGCGGTTTTACGTTCGGGCACCAGAGGTTTCGTTCGATATATTTCAAACATTCAAACTTTGTGCGTTTCGGTTCGGCGGTATAGTAATCTTCACAACCAACCCTGCTTAAACGTTTTATACGTTCGGCGGCTTTTGTGTTTTCTCGGAAAAATTCACGGTTTTCGTCCGAGGTGAAGGAAATATACGTATCCTTACTTTGAGCAATGATATGTTTTATAACTTCATATTCCTGCTCGGTGAAGTTGTAATAACCGTCTATAAAAACATAGGAGTTTTTGAAAAAGTCTTTTTCTTTCAGTTCCGACGAAAGACGTGTCAAAGCATCACGGGGATCGAACAGAGTATCGCCAAAATATTTCTCGTATTCGGAATATATTAACGCGATATCTTTTATCTTTGACATCAAGCGGGGTTCGTCCTCAAGGGCATCGGACGAAATTGCGTCGGAGAGTATTTTCGGAGTGACGAGCGACATTTTCATTCTCGAAATGAGAGTAAACATCGATTCCGCAAAATCCGCATCCTCGGCAACAGATTTGAATTCGGTCAAATCTTCCTTCAAAGTTTCCGATATAAGCGACAAAAGGGCGCATGCGCCCCCTTTATCAATCGAATTAATTGCCAAACCGCCGAAATCACGTGCAACACGGTTCGGAAGGCGCTCGAAATTCAGAACCTCGCAATAAAGGTTCGAGCTATCGCCGAAACGTTCGCACAACATCGCTTCGTAATCTACGGATTGTTGTTCGGGAACTATTACAAAACAGCGTTTTTTCTGTTTTATAGCTTCGCCGAGCCGTGAAATTATATATTCTGTTTTTCCGCTTCCCGAAGCGCCAATTACACGGTAGAGCATATTATATCACCAAAAAAATTCTAAAAGTTTGAATCTGAAGGTATATTTACGGTTTGTGAAAACTTTCGAATCGTTTTCTTTAACGTTGGTACGTTTGAAATCGGTTGCGTTTGCAGACGCTTTTGTGCATAACGGCGGAAACAAGACACACCACCAGTTATTCCCTTCTCCTTTACCGAGATTCACTCTTAACGAACGGTATGTTCCCGAAGGAAGAGTCAGGTTTTCATAGACCCTCGTCGGATATTCTTCCATTCCCCATTCGCAAACGGCTTTATATTCCATTCCGTTTTCAGAAAGAACACGGTTCGCGATAGCTTCGATCTTCGGCAGATTTGATTCGACCGTTTCGCTTGCGGTAACGATGTTGCCGTCTTCTGCAAAAAGGTCGGAACATTCCGAAAGTATTGCGTCACGTACCATTAATTTCACGTTTTGTGCGCTTTCGCTGTTATCCTCGGCGAGAATATGAAGCCGAATCACGCTGTCATAAATTTCCGATTCGCTTCTCGGAATCAGAACATCAACGACGTTAAGTAAGATGAAGCAAGCACAAAAGAGTGCAACGATTTTTGTTTTCATTTTTTATTCTCCTTTTCCGGTTTCACTCGATTATTATCCGGAAAAGGAAAAATTATACATATTATTTCAAAGTGTTTCGCAGGTATATGCGCTATATCCCTTTTCGATGAGCGCATTTTTTGCGTTTTCTGCGGTTTCTTTATCGGCAAAGATACCGAAAACCGAAGGTCCGCTTCCCGAAAGGCGAGAGTTTTTCGCACCATGCGACATCATCAATTCACGAATCTCCATCGTTTCGGGGCAAAGTTCGTCGGTTACTGGTTCGAAAGCGTTACCGAACGAAGAAATTATCCTATCGATATTGCCTTCCTTTAATGCATTGAGAAATATATCCGTATCGTTTCTCACGGGAAGGTTTTTCGCATCGTATTGACGGTATACTTCGGGAGTTGAAAGACGGCCTTTGCCGATTGCGATAACGCAATCAAGCTTCGGCAAACCCTTCAATTCCGTTAATACCTCACCTCTGCCCTCACAAAGAGCAACATTACCCAAAAGACAGAGCGAAACGTCGGAACCGAGTTTTTCGGCAAGTGAGAAAAGCTTGTCCTCTGCAAGCGGGTTTTCATAAAGGTTGTTAAGTCCCTTCAAGACAGCCGCCGCATCGGAGCTTCCGCCGCCCAATCCCGCAGGAAACGGAATATTCTTCTCGAGATAGATTTTCGCACTATTCGCGATTCCCGATTCTTCGAAAAAGAGTTTTGCGGCACGGACACAGAGGTTATCTTCGGTGCAAAGCGTTTTTATATTGCAATCAAATTCCAAAGCATCGTTTTTTTCGAGAATTAGGTTATCACAAAGCGATATGGGCGCCATAACCGAACGTAACGTATGAAATCCGTCGTCACGGACACCCGTTATATCGAGAGTGAGATTGATTTTTGCGTATGCTTTTATTTTCATAGCGTTTTTATAAATTCTTCCATACGTTTTACTGCTTTTTTGATATGAGCAGGAGAATATGCATAGGAAAGTCTTGCGAATCCGCTTCCGCTTTCACCGAATGCGCTGCCGGGGACTATCGCACATTTCTTTTCATAAAGAAGGCGTTCGCAGAATTGTTCGTCGGTAAGACCGAATTTTCTTATATCAGCGAAAACATAGAATGCGCCGTCGGGCATAAACGTTTCGATGCCGATTCGGTTGAGTTCGCTGACAAGCAAACGACGACGTGCTTCATATTCGCCCTTCATATATTCGATATCCGCATCACCGTTTTTGAGTGCTTCGATTGCGGCATATTGGCTTGTTGTGGGGGCGCACATAATTCCGAACTGATGAACCTTTGCCATCTGTTTTGTGAAGTATTCGGGCGCAAGAGTATATCCCAATCGCCAACCTGTCATCGCATATGCTTTCGAGAAGCCGTTTGCGATAATCGTACGTTCACGCATATCGGGTATTGAAGCGATTGAAACGTGTTTTTCGCCGTATGTAAGTTCTGCATATATTTCGTCGGAAAGAATGCAGATATTCGTTTCACGCAAAACATCGGCAATTGCTTCGAGGTCTTCTTTTCTCATAACAGAACCCGTGGGGTTATTCGGGAACGGAAGAACGAGAAGCTTTGTTTTATCGGTTATAGCGTTCTTTAACTGTTCTGCGGTAAGGCGGAAGCCGTTATCGGGAGAAAGCTTTATCGGAACGGGCACACCGCCTGCAAGACGTGCAAGGGGTTCATAGCAGACAAAGCAGGGTTCGGGGATAATTACTTCGTCACCGTTTTCAATAAGTGCGCGCATAGCAATATCTATCGCTTCGCTGCCGCCGACGGTTACGATAATCTCGGTCGCGGCATCATAGTCCAAACCGAAACGGCGTTTTTGATATGCGGCAATCTCCTGACGGAATTCCAATATACCGTTGTTTGAAGTATAGTAAGTGAGCCCCTCTTCGAGCGAGCGTATGCCCGCATTACGAATATGCCAAGGGGTTACAAAGTCCGGTTGTCCGACAGTCAAACCCACGACATCGCTCATTTCGTTGAGGATATCGAAAAACTTTCGGATACCGGAAGGTTTTATTTCTGTTACTTTAGCCGGCAGGCTTTTTGATATATCGAATTTCACCAGCTGTTTCCTCTTTTATCGGTTGTTTCGGTACCGTAAATGACACCGTTTTCTTTATATTTTTGGAGTTCGAAATGGGTTGCGGTCGCTGTTACACCTTCTATCGTTGCGAGTTTTTCCGCAACGAAGAACGCAACGTCGCGCATATTGGCACATTCAACGGTTATTGCAAGGTCGAAGCCACCAGACATCAAGCATACCGACTTAACTTCAGGGAAATTGCAGATTCTTTCTGCAACGGAACCGAAGCCCTTATCACGTTGGGGGATAGTTTTTAGCTCGATGAGTGCAGTTACGGCAGTTTTGCCTGTTTTGTTCCAATCAACAACGGTTCTATAAGAAATTATAGTGCCGTCGGCTTCACATTCCGCAATGATTGCATCAACTTCAGATTCGGTTATTCCGAGAAGTGTAGCCAATTCGGAATGAGCGATACGGGCATCTTTTTCGAGATATGCTAAAATACGTTCTTTCATTTTATCCTCCGTAATTAAAGAGTGTCAAAATATTTTTTTCGTTGTTCGAAACGGGTTACATACTTAAACCCAAGGGATTGAAGCATTTCGGTCGCTTCCTTGAAGTTTGCCGAGATATGCTTACAATGGTGGGAATCGGAGCCAATCGTTATATCCCTGCCACCGAGTTCATAATAGAAGCTCAACAAATCGGCGTTAGGAAGACATTCACCCATCGTCTGACGGAGTCCCGAAGTATTACATTCGAGCGTCAAGCCCTTATCGACAACCGCTTTTAATATCGGTTCGAAATATTCCCTTCCCTTTGATTTTATATCCGGGAAATCGGTTATACCGTTTCCGAGATAATATCGTTTGGGATAGGTTATATGAGTCAGTACATCAAAGTCGCCCCATTCGATAGTATCGAGCATTTCTTTTATATACAGATCCCAAAGCGCTTTATATTCGGCAACAGAAAGCGATTTTATATCGGTATAGGAGAAGTCGGTTATGCCTCTTACTGCGTGTACAGAGCCGAGCACGATGTCATAGGGGTATTTTTTGAGCTGTTCTCTCGCTTCGACGGGCATATGGGTTGCCTGACCGAGTTCTATACCGTGCCAAACGGAGAGTTTGCCCTCGAATTCGGCTTTTGCCTCGGTTATATCACGATAGATACCTTCGTGGTCGAGCGGGGGAAAATAGCCGTCATAGATACCGTCGATATCGTAATGGTCGGTTATTGCAACACCGCTTAATCCCTTTTCGATTGCGGAAAGACAGATTTCGCGAATCGAACTGCCTTCACCCATCGGGATATCGCAGGAATATTGTGAATGGTTATGGTTATCAAACATAAAATTACCTTTTTTGATTAAAACATAGACATTTGGTCGGATTCGGGAAGGTCGCCGAAGCAGTTATTCTTCGCCAAAAGGTCCATAATCGATTTATTTACCGACGCTTTTACACGAAGTTCTTCAACCGTTGTAGCTTCGCCGTTTTTGATTACTTCAACGATCTTTTCACCGACAGATTCACCAAGACCGTTAAGCGAACAAAGAGGAAGACGAATCTTTCCGTTTTCGGGAACGAATGCCTTCGCTTCCGATTTGCCTATCGAAACGGGAAGGAAAGAGAAACCGCGCGCAAACATTTCGAGAACGATGCGCAGAATGATTATCATACCTTCTTCTGTCGCCGAAAGGTTTGGCGCACTCTTTAATGCATTCAATCTTTCTTCGATCTTCGCTCTGCCGCTCATCACAAGTTCGGCATCGAAGAATTTACGTTTTATGGTGAAATAGGTTGCATAGAAAGCAACCGGCTGATAGATTTTGAACCAGCTCAGACGGAGCGACGCAATCGTATATGCCGCGGCGTGTGCCTTCGGGAACATATATTGTATCTTATTACAAGATGCAATATACCATTCGGGAACGTTCTTTTCTCGCATTGCGGCTTCCTGTTCGGGAAGAAGTCCTCTTCCCTTTCTCGTTCTCTCCATAGAGTCGAAAGCAATTGCCGAATCAAGTCCCATATGCATAAGATAGACCATTATACTGTCACGGGTACCGATGATCTGATCGATCGTACAGGTTCCGTTTTCGATAAGGTCCTTACCGTTACCAAGCCAGATACCCGTTCCGTGCGAGAGTCCCGCAATCTGAACAAGGTCGGCAAAGGATTTCGGTTTTGCATCCAAAATCATTTGGATTGAATAGTCGGTGCCGAATTCGGGGATACCAAGCGTTCCTATCGGACAACCGATCTGCTCGGGCGTTACGCCCAAGGGTTTGGTTGAAGCGAAAAGCTCGATAACGTTTTTATCGTTCATAGGAACGTCGCGTACATCGATGCTCGTATAGTTTTGGAAATACCTATAATAGGTCGGCACATCGTGTCCGAGTATATCAAGCTTCAAAATCGTATCGTGCAGATATTCAAATGCGAAGTGAGTTGTGATAACTCCGCTTGATTCTTTATTTGCAGGATATTGCACGGGAGTAAAGTCATAAATTTCGTATTCCTTCGGAATAACGACGATACCGCCGGGGTGCTGTCCTGTTGTACTTTGAACACCGACAAAGCCCTGAACAAGACGGTTTTGCTCTGCACGGGTCAACGTTAGATTTTCTTTTTCGAGATATTTCTTAACGTAGCCGAAGCAGTTCTTATCCTGAAGAGTACCAACGGTACCTGCGCGGAAGATGTTTTCTTTACCGAACAAAACTTCCGTGAATTTATGCGCTTCGGACTGAACGTCGCCAGAGAAGTTAAGGTCGATATCGGGTGCCTTTTCGCCGTGGAATCCAAGGAAGGTTTCAAACGGGATATCGTGTCCGTCGGGATGCATTTTCGTTCCGCATTCGGGACAATCCTTATCGGGCATATCAAAGCCTGAACCGACCGAACCGTCGGTGAAAAATTCGGAATATTTACATTTCGGACACGCATAGTGAGGCGGAAGCGGATTTACTTCCGATATCTTCGCCAACGTTGCGACGAACGACGAACCAACCGAACCACGCGAGCCGACGAGATAGCCGTGTTCCTCGCTGTTTTGAACCAAACGGCGCGCGATGACGTAAAGTACCGCAAAGCCGTTTGAAATGATAGAAGAAAGCTCTCTATCCATTCTTGCCTTTACGATTTCGGGCAATTCACCCTTGAAACCATACATTTCCATCGCGGTCTGTTGGCACAGTTCTTGAAGTTCTTCTTCCGCACCGTCGATTTTCGGAGTATACGTGCCGTCGGGGATAGGTTTTATATTATCAAAATCCGATATGACCTTTTTCGGATTTTCGACGACGATACGGTATGCTTCTTCTTTTCCGAGATATTCAAATTCGGAAAGCATTTCTTCAGTCGTACGGAAGAAGATTCTTGTGTCACGCATTGCGTCGGAAAAACCCTTACCGCTCATCATTATCTGACGGTAAATCTCGTCCTCGGGGTCCATAAAGTGAACGTCACCCGTTGCGACGACGGGTTTTTTCTGTTTATTTGCGATTGCGATTATTTTTCTTACGTTATCGTGAAGCTGTTCTACTGTTGCTTGATTTTCGTCAACAAGATATCCGTTATTGCAATCGGGTTGAACTTCAAGATAGTCATAGAAATCGGCAATACGATATAGCTCGTTATCGGGGCGGTTTTGAAGGATAGCTTCATAAAGTTCGCCCGATGAACAAGCCGAGCCGAGAATCAATCCTTCGCGGTTTTCCGCAAGAAGCGTTTTCGGGATGCGGGGTTGTTTTTTATAGAAATCAAGATATGATCTCGAAACGAGTTTATATAGGTTTTTGAGCCCTTTAAGGTTCTTGACGAGAATGATTATGTGATATGAACGAAGCTGTTTCGGGTCGGAATTATGAGCCATTGCAGCGTTCATTTCGGTTACCGTTAAGATACCGTTCGCGGCGAGTTTTTGGATCATACAAGTGAATATCTTCGAGAGCATATCCGTATCGGCATCCGCTTTGTGATGATCGAATTCACCGAGATTATAATATTTCGCAAGGGTATCAAGAGTATGTTTTTTCAAATCGCCGTTGATGAATCTTGAAAGCGCAACGGTATCAAGATAGGTATTATCAAACGGGATATTATTTTCGTCTGCAACACGGCGAATGAAGGAAATATCGAAATTCGCGTTATGGGCAACCAACATTCTGTCACCGCAGAATTCCAAGAAGCTTTCGACCGCTTCCCGCTCTGTCGGTGCGCCCTTTACCATATCGTCGGTTATTCCCGTCAAACGCACGATGTTTTCGGGAATCGGCTTTCCGCAATCGACAAAGGTTGAAAACTCGCCGATTATTTCGCCGTTTTTATATTTTAATGCGCCGATCTGTGTTATACCGCAAGTGTTCGGCGAAAGTCCCGTCGTTTCGATATCGAAAATTATGAATTCCGATTCAGAGAAGGTTATGACATTTTCGTCGTCATAACGGTATACCGCACGGGCAGTATCGTCAACGAGATATCCCTCAACACCGTAAATCGGCTTTACGTCGGGATATTTCTTCGCCGCTTTCATAACGATCGGATATGACTGAAGCGTACCGTGGTCGGTAAACGCAACGGCAGGCATACCCCAATCGTGAGCACGTTTCATTATATCCTCGGGATCGGAAAGTGCATCAAGCGCAGACATATTCGTATGTAGATGCAATTCAACACGTTTTTCTTCGGCGTTATCCATTCTTCCGACGAAACCGCATTTGCTGATTGCTTTTACGTTTATTGTGAGTTCATCGTCTTCGACCATTTGACGTGTCGTGCGGTCGAAAATCTTTCTATGTTCCGCCTTACCCGATATCATAACGTACGCAGGGGCTTTCGGAAGCTTCGGTGCTTCACTCTTCGGGCAAGTGAAACGTGCGGTTACAGACGCCGCAAGGTCGGTCAGATAGAGAGTATAGGTTACCTTATCCCCTTCGTAATTATCCTTACTTTCGACCGAGAAAAGACGGCCGCCGACAGCAACTGTCGTTCCGTTTTTTATGTTTGATATCGGAACAAGGTTCCAACTTTTTCTATCGCCCATTATGGGTTCGGGAGAGGTTATATCCAAAGTGATATTACCGACACGCACAAGGCGTTTTTCGCCCGATTCGAAATAACGTGCATCGCCGACAGCTTCGTTTCTGAAAGAAGCGCGGGGCGCTGTTTTTTCGGTTTCTTTTTGGATCTCGAATTTCTGCGAACGAAGACTTTCCAAAAGTCGATCTTCACGTTCGTTATGATATGACAAAATATCGAATTCTTCGCTTTCGAATCTTATATCAAGGTCGATTCCGAATTGTTCGGAAACACATTGTTTTATGAAGTTCTGTGCGCCGTTCGTTTCGGGGATATCGGCAGAGATATACTGACGGAGTTTTATAACAAAAACACCGTTTGTTTTGTCATAAGAATAGGTTGAACGGTCGAAAAAGCCATAGTTAAGTTTCGAAACGTTTTTGAGCGTTTCGATGACACCGTCCATATGTTTTTCTTCGAATGGAACAGCATATTTCGGATAAAGCGAAGCGGAATTGAGGTTATACGCTTTTTTGATTTCCGATTCGATTTCGAAAATCATTGCCGGTTCGACATAGGAAGAAAACTCCGCTGTGACCGCAATACAAACACGTTCACGGTCTACCTTTACGGAGAAGGCAGTGCAACAAGATATGGCATCTTTCGCCTTTTGGGAGAATGACGCTTTTTTGAATTTATTCAAAAATTCATTAAGCATTAAGAAGGTCCTTTATCTCTTTTATAAGTACGGGGACAATTTCGTCCTCTTCAAGTTTCTTTATTATTTCACCTTTTCGGAACAAAAGTCCCGATTTATTACCACAGGCAACACCAAGATCGGCATGTTTTGCTTCGCCGGGGCCGTTTACGACACAGCCCATAAGCGCAACCGTAAGACGTCTGTCGGTTTTGATCTCTCTTGTTTGTTTTTCGAGCTCTGCAACGAGGGGGATCAAATTCGATTGGGTTCTTCCGCAAGTCGGACAGGAAACGATATTGATTCCTCCGCCTATACCGCAACAGAAAAGAATATCTTGCGCGGCGAGAACCTCTTTCACGGGGTCATCCGTCAAGGAAACACGAACTGTATCGCCGATTCCGTCGAGGAGAAGCGAACCGATTCCTATCGCGGATTTTATATTACCTCTTCTGACGTCACCCGTTTCGGTTACGCCGATATGGAGAGGATAATCGCATTTTTCGGACAAGATTCTTGCCGCCTTCGTCATTGTCAAAACGTCGGAGCTTTTTACCGAAAGAACGATATTGTTGAAATCACATTCTTCAAGCATTCTTGCGTTATTAAGCGCACTTTCAGCCAACGCTTCTGCCGTCGGACCGCCGTATTTTTCGAGAAGTGATTTTTCGGTGCTGCCGCCGTTTATACCGATTCTTATCGGGATATTACGGCTTTTACATGCAGATGCAACCTTTTTTATATTTTCTTTATCACCGATATTACCGGGGTTTATGCGAATCTTGGAGATACCTCTCTCTGCCGCGGCAAGTGCCAAACGATAGTCAAAATGGATATCAGCAACCAACGGCATCGAAACGTTTTCGACATAATAAGGTATTGCTTCTGCAGCTTCCATATCGTTTACGGTGAAACGAACTATATCACATCCCGCAGAGGAAAGCGATTTTATCTGATTCAACGTTGCTTCCCTATCGGCAGTCTTTGTGTTTGTCATCGATTGGATTGCGATTCTGTTGCCACCGCCGATTATTATATTGCCAATCTTTACTTCTCTTGTTTTCATATTAAAAAAGTCCTATCAAGTCTTTGAATGCAACCATAAACATCAAGCCGAACAGAAGAAGGGCAAAAAATGCGCTTATTGCTTGTTCGAACTTAGGGTTCATCGGTTTTCGTCTTATTGCTTCTATGATATAAAACAGCAATCGTCCACCATCAAGCACGGGAATCGGAAACAAATTGCATATACCGAGCGAAACGGATATCATTACCGTCAAGGAAGCAAGGTTTTGAAGTATTTCGACGAGACTTTTGCTTTCTTGTATCGTATTATTAATCTCGCCGCCGATTGCAATCGGGCCGCCGACAGCGTCCATTCCATATTTCCCCGAGAAAGTATCATAAATCGAATCGACAGTCATATAGACAGTAGAAACCGATTGCCAGAAGGATTCGTAAACAACGTTTGTGAAGGTTTTTTCTTTTCGATATACGAGAAAGTCCTGGTTGCCGAAGGCAATGCCCTTTTCGGTTTCGATTCCGAAAGAAACATCTTTAAGATATACTTCTTTGCCATTTCTTAAAACAGTTATATCGATCGGTTCGTTACCGTCGGAAACGATTTTATATGCCATATCGCTATAGCATTTTATCGTTTTTCCGTTTATATTGATTATTTCGTCATTAACCTGCAATCCGTATTCGTTGGAAACACTATTGTCCATAAATTCCGCAACCGTTGTCGAACCGATAACGCTTCCCGTTGTCACGAGAATCGACATTATCAAAAAGGCAAGAACTAGGTTCATAAACGGACCTGCAATTACGATTAAAATACGTTGCCAAACAGGTTTTGTGTTAAGAGGGATTTTGTATTTATGTTCTTCGGGAATCTCTTCGTCGTATTCGCCGACCATATTTACAAAACCGCCTATCGGTATCGCACGGAGAGAAAAATCGTTATACTTCCCTTTCCAGGTTTTCAATTTCGGTCCCATACCGATCGCAAACTCGATTACACCTACACCGAAAGCACGGGCAACGATATAGTGTCCGAATTCGTGAATGAATATCAAAAGACCGAATATGAAAATTGTAACAATAAGTGTTATCAAGGGACTTAACATCAAAAATCAACTCCGTAATTATTTACAACGAGCAACCAACAAACGTGCGTCTCTATCGGAAGCAATGATATCGTCGAGGGTGGGATTCGGGATATAATCAAAGTTTTCGGTAACGTCAATTACCGTTTCGAAAAGTTTATCGAAGCTTATTTTTCCGTCAAGGAACAAAGCAACCGCCTCTTCGTTTGCGCCGTTCATAACGGCAGGTATGTTGCCTCCCCTTTCTATCGAACGTCTTGCCAAAGCAAGAAGCGGGAAGGTTTCCGTATCGGGCTTTTGGAAGTTTAATTCCTTACCGAAAAGGTCAAGAGAATCTGCAGGAGAAGGCATACGTTCGGGATAGGTTATTGCATACTGGATGCAAAGACGCATATCGGGGACGCCAAGTTGAGCTATAACAGCGGAATCTTCGAATTCGACAAGCGAATGAACTATACTTTGAGGGTGGATTATAACCTCTACCTTATCGGGAGAAACATCGAAAAGATGAACCGCTTCGATAAGCTCGAGCCCTTTATTCATCAAGCTTGCGCTATCGACGGAAATCTTCTTGCCCATATTCCAACGAGGATGTTTTATCGCCATTTCGGGAGTTACATGCTTAATATACTCCTTATTCTGTCCCAAAAACGGGCCTCCTGAACCGGTTAATAATATTTTTTTTATTTTTCCGCCACCTTGCAGACATTGAAAGATTGCAGAATGTTCGCTATCGACGGGGAGAAGCGTTGCGCCGCCATTTTTTACGGCATCGGTGACAAGTGTACCACCTGCGACCAAAGTTTCTTTGTTCGCAAAAGCAATTTTCTTCCCTTTTTTTGCCGCAGCGAGTGTTGGGAGCAATCCCGTCATTCCGACGACAGCATTTACGATAGTTTCGGAAGGATCTTCGCTCGCAACCTCGCAAAGTCCTTCATCGCCCGAAAGGATCTTTATATCCATATCGGAAAGAAGCAACTTTAATTCCGAATATTTTTCGTCGCTGATACAAACACAATCGGGTTTGAATTCACGACATTGTGCTTCGAGCAATTTCGTATTAGAATGTGCGGAAAGCGCAGTGACGCGAAGCCCAAGGTTTCGCGCCACATCGAGAGTTTGAGTTCCTATTGAGCCCGTTGAACCGAGCAAAGAGATTGTTCTATCCATAGTTATCACATAAAGTAATTATAGAATATTATAATCGAAATTAGTCCTATTGCAGTGATGATCGAAGCAGGAATAACGCTATCGAATCTATCGACAACACCGCCGTGACCGGGGAATATCTTGCCGTAATCCTTGACTCCGAAACGGCGTTTGATTATAGATGCAACCAAATCGCCAAGTTGGCTTACAATCGACACGGGAAGCGCCATGAGTCCCCAGATAGGATCGCCATGCGCAATCCAAAAAACAACAACGCCAGCTAAAGTACCAAATATTGTTCCGCCGATTGCGCCTGCTATAGTCTTCTTCGGTGATATGTCGGGGCAAAGCTTTTTCTTTCCGAAAAGCATACCCGAAAAATATGCGAAGGTATCTGTGCACCAAGAAATTGCAAGCACCAATGCAACCGACCAAAGTCCTAAAACGGGACGAAGCGCAGACATTTCCGACAACGCAACAAAACCGGCAGTTATGTATATTGCAAGTCCATAGAACATAAGAACACGTTCGATATTGATGGTCTTATGCTGTACAAGGCAGACGAAAAGGAAATACAACAAGGTCAATACCAATACTGCAAGAAGGCAGGATGCCGCCGCGAAAAGACGTGCCTTAAACAAAGGGCAAACGCCAACGCAAATTGCAGAACCTATTATCGAAGGAATCGATATTGCATAATTTTTCAACAAACCGCAACAGGTGAGCATTTCATAGATTGAAAATCCGCAAATTAAAGCGAATATCAAGGATGCGCCCCATACACCGCCGAACATCAATGCAGGTACAAACACCAGCAAAGCAACGATGGCTGTTAATATTCGTGTTATCATAAATTACCTCCCGAACCGACGTTCGCGTTTTGAGAAGGATTCTATTGCTTTTAACAATTCTTTTTTGTCAAAATCAGGCCAATATACGTCAGTAAAATAATATTCGGAATATGCCGACTGCCACAACAAAAAGTTCGAAATTCTGTATTCACCGCTCGTACGCACGACCAAATCGGGATCGGGCACGCCTGCGGAATAGAGATTTCTTTCGATATCTTCGGCTGTAACTTCGGTCTTCCCTTCTTTCAAAAGACGGTTTACCGCATTGACAAGCTCTTGACGTCCGCCATAGGAAAGGCAAATACAAAGTGTCATACCCGTATTTGTCGCAAGACGTTCCTCGACAGAGCGAAGCGCTTGACGATATTTCGGTTCGAAGCGGTCAATATCGCCCAAAAGTTTCAAGCGGATATTCTTTCTGACCATTTCGGGTTCGTATTTAACGATACCTCGGCTCATCAATTCCATCAAAGCCGAAACTTCTTCGGGGGCACGATTCCAGTTTTCTGACGAAAAGGCATAGACGGTAAGATATTCAATACCCAAATCGCTACAAGAGTCAACCGTATCGACAAACGTATCGAGTCCGACTTTGTGGCCTGCGGTACGGGGGAGAAAACGTTTTTTCGCCCATCTTCCGTTACCGTCCATAATTATCGCTATATGACGGGGGATTTTAAGTTCGGTCGTTTCCGACATAAATTAGATCTCCATTATTTCCTTATCTTTTCTTGCAACAACAGCGTCCACTTCTTTGATAAGTTTATCGGTTACGTCCTGAATGGTCTTTTCTGCAGCCTTGAGGTCGTCTTCGGTGATTTCCGAATTCTTCTTCATTGCTTTTGCTGCATCGTTTGCATCACGACGGATGTTACGGATTGCAACCTTGCAGTCTTCACCCATTTTGGAGGTTTTCTTTGTGAGTTCTTTTCTGCGTTCTTCTGTCAATGCAGGAAAAACAAGGCGGACGCATTTGCCGTCGTTGGTGGGAGTGATTCCGATATCGGAAGCGAGGATCGCTTTTTCGATTTCTTTAAGCATACTTGCTTCCCAAGGAGTGATTACGAGGGTTCTTGCGTCGGTTGCCTTTACAGTTGCAACACCTTCAATACCTGTGGGGCTTCCGTAATAGGAAACAGTCACTTTATCGAGAACCTTTGCGCTTGCACGGCCGACTCTTATGGTTCCGAAGTCTTCTTCGAGAACGCTTATACTCTTTTTCATTTTTTCTTCAAAGGGCTTCATTTCAAACATGGTTATTACCTTCCTTTTGTTGATTTATTTGAATTAATTATGTATCAATGTTCCGATGTTTTCGCCGTTTGCCGCACGGATGATATTATCCGGTTCGGACAAGGGGAAAAGCACGGTCTTTATTCCGCTTTCTTCACCGATAGTTGCGGCGCTCTGGTCGATTGCCTTCAAGCCGAGAGAAAGCATTTCGCTATATGTCAATTCGTCAAATTTCTTTGCATCGGGATATTTTGCAGGGTCTTTATCATAGACACCGTTTACGTTCTTTGCGGAAAGAACGGCATCGCACTTAAGTTCTGCCGCACGAAGCATCATACCTGTATCTGTTGAGAAGAAGGGATAGCCTACACCACAGGAAAGAATCACAACTTCGCCTTTTTCGAGGTATTCAATTGCTTTGTATTGAGAATAGGGTTCGCAGAACTGTTGGATTTGAACAGCACTCATAACGTGCGCGTTAACACCGGTCTTGATGATATAATCCTGCATAGCAATTGAGTTTATAACCGTTGCGAGCATACCCATATGGTCACCTCTTACACGGTCAACGGAAAGACCATTCTGTCTTGCTCCGCGCCAGATATTTCCCGCACCGATTACAATGCAAATTTGGGTACCTTCCTTTACAAGACGGGAAATCACGTCCGCAACCGAATCGAGCATATCTCCGTTCAAGATACGGTTTCCTTCGCCCGAAAGCGCTTCCCCACTCAATTTCACAAGAACACGCTTGTATTTTGCCATTTCAAATTCCCTCGCTTTTAAATTAATTATCTGTTTGTTATAAATACTTTAAATAATGAATCGATTTTATCGGTCATGCCACAAACATATGCGGTCACAGGAGATATTTCCGAAGACGAGAAATCCTTTTTCACCAAGAAATCGTCGGGGAAATATGTTTTGAAAAGTGAATCGGTATATTCAGCAAAACGTTTATCGGTATAGTCGAACACACCGAGAAGTTCGAGGATTGACGAACATATCTCTTCGGGAGTTGATTTGTTGCCGATTGACACCCGTTCCCCGAAATAAATTTCGGTCGTCTCGCTATCTTCATATCGTGACGCAGACGTTTTTGCATCTTTATTAAGGCAAACTACGAAGAAATAGTTATCGTAATCCGACACATCAAAATTCGACTTTGCAAAGTTTGAAAGTGTTCCGAAGGCTGTTTCTGCAAAATTAAGGTCGAAATCGATCGGTCTTGTTCCGATGATACCTGAATGGTCGTAATAGGCGGATTCATAGGTTATGTCTACGGCACCTTCATACTTTTCGGATTGCGTTTTCAGATAATCCATCGCTGTTGCGATTTTATTATGAAACGCTTCTTCCTGTGCTTTTGAAAATTCGGTTTCGTTATCCGAAATAAAAAGTTCTATAACGAGAATCTTTCCCGAAAACTCGCAAAGCGAACCGAGATTTGAATAGGTTGGATCGACATTGACGGTTTCTTCTTTGGGGTTAATATGATATATACCGTTTTCCAAAAGCCATTTACCGTCACGTTTGAACGCCTTCAAAACAACTTCTTTGCCCGAAATGGTTTTAGCATTAATGAGTTTTAGGTTTTCATCGTCGCTATCGGAAACAGAAACGGTATTCGTATCAACGAAATCGTCATAACCACTACCCGCATGGTAGAACACCTTTGTTTTGCCGTCGAAATTTGATACCGACCTTTCGCTATATTGCGGATATTCAAGGAAAAAGGTTTTATTGTTACTTTCCTGAATATAAGTTGAATTCAGCAATTCTTCCACAGCAGAAAAATTATGAAATTCATTATCCTCCGCCAAGGTATTAGAAAGCGAACCTTTATATTCTCCGAAAAGTGAATTACAAACAAACATTTCGGTTATTTGACGGTCGCGATTGATTAATTCGATTGCATTTTCTTTCGTGAACGGTTCTTCGATTACATCGGAAGAAGCATCGATTGAATCGTCATTACCGCAAGCGCAAAACGACACCACAAGGAAGCCTATCACAAACAATAATATTAACTTGTTTCGTAAATGATAATTATAATATCTCATATCATTATGATTATAACAGACAAATATCCCGATATCAATAGAAAATTGTCTTAAAAAAGAATATTCTCGCGTACAACGCGCTTGATTTTCACCTTTTCTCCAAAAAAGGCGGCAACATATGAAGGATTAAGATAATCATTCCCCGCCGCATTGAGTTCAACACGTGCGATTATGCCGTGTTCAACGCTTTCGGCAGAAACGAATTTTGACATCGGAGAGATATCAACGAGCTTCTCCCCTGCCTTCGAACGCTTTGTAACCTCCATCTTACCTTCGAATGCCGAAGCGAATTCTTCGGGCGTGATTTCGGTTTCGAGTTCAAGTCGCCAAAGGGCTGTTTTTGTTTTCGGTTTTCCGCTCGGGAAGCTTACCGAAATGATATCCATTCCCGGAAAAGACGTTTTTTTGAGTTTTTCTTCGATTTCTTCGAGGGATACGGTTTCGGTTATTTTGAAATCGAAAAGTTCGCGTTCGCCTTCTTGATATATCGAAAGCGGAAGTGCAATATTCAATTTCGGATGGGGGTTGAATCCCTCGCTGTATCCGATCGGAAGACCGCTTCTTACGAGCATTCTTGCGATTGCACGCTGAAGGTCGAGATGGGATATATATTTCAATTTACCGAGTTTTGTGAAGCATACACGAACGTCAGTCATTTTCTTTACCTCCGTCGCAAATACATTTTCCGTTACAAAGCTTTGAAGCACCGCAACCCGAACATTTGGTTTTGCAATCGGGAGTGGTTTCGGCTTTCAACGCTTTTTCGTATTCATTCTTCATAAACTTCTTTGTTACACCGATATCGATGAAATCCCAAGGAAGTATTTCGTCTTCGCCGAATCGACGGTTCGCATAGAACGCAGGGTCGATTCCGCAATCGGAAAAGACGTTTATCCAGTTATCATAGCTGAAATATTCGTCCCAGCCGTCGAGCATCATATTTCTCTTATATGCTTCTGCCAAGCATTTACCAAGTTTTCTGTCGCCGCGGGCAAAAACAGCTTCGATACGCGAAACACGTGCATCGTGATATTTATATGAGATTTTCTTCGTTGTTATTTCGGATTTGAGAAGCTGTTGTTTTCTTTCAAGCTCTTCCAAAGTATCCTGTCCTTCCCATTGGAACGGTGTGAAGGGCTTCGGAACGAAGCAGGAAACGCTGACGGTTACATTTACTCCCCTGCCACCGCCTTTACGTTTTTTAGAATAGTATGTATCGACGATATTCTGTCCGAGCGTTGCGATACCGCAGATATCCTCGTCGGTTTCGGTCGGAAGTCCATTCATAAAATAGAGCTTCAAGCTGTTTCTTCCGCCGTCGAACGCTTTTTCGCAAGCGGTAATGATTTCTTCTTCGGTTATGTTCTTGTTGATTACGTCACGAAGTCTTTGTGTTCCTGCTTCGGGAGCGAAGGTAAGACCACTCTTTCGTACAGACGAAACCTTTTCGAGCAATTCTTCATAGAAATTATCGATTCTCATAGACGGCAAGGAAAGGTTTACGTTCTTCTTGTTCGTCCAAGGAAGGAGTTTATCGATAAGTTCGGGAAGGTGGGTATAGTCGCTTATAGAAAGTGAGGTCAAGGATATTTCGGTATAGCCCGAATGGTCTATCGATTTTTTCGCATTCTCGTTGAGCACATCAGGAGATTTTTCACGATACGGGCGATAAACCATACCTGCCTGACAGAAGCGACAACCTCTTATACAGCCACGGAAAACCTCGAGCATTACACGGTCGTGAACGGTTTCGAGGAAGGGCACAGAGCAATTACAAGGGAAATACACCTCGTCGAGGTTGCTTATAATACGCTTTACAACCTTTTCGGGAACGCCCTCTCGGTTGGGGTTGAAGGACGAAATTGTTCCGTCTTCGTTATATTCAACATTATAAAGCGAAGGAACGTAGAATCCGTCAAGTTTTGATGCACGATAGAGTATTTCCTCACGGGGAACACCTTGTTTTTTGCAATCATCAACAAGCTTTGCAAGTTCCAAAAGCGCGTCCTCGCCTTCGCCTATCGAGAAAATATCGATAAAATCGGCGATAGGTTCGGGGTTATATGCACAAGGTCCACCTGCAATAACGATCGGGTCTGTTTCGTTTCTATCCTTCGACATCAAGGGGATATTGCCAAGACCGAGCATTTGCAAAACGTTCGTATAACAAAGCTCATACTGGAGTGTGAACGCAACGATATCAAACGCACTCAAAGGATCACCGCTTTCGAGCGCATAGAGAGGCATTTTATGCTTTATAAGCTGTTCTCGCATATCGGGCCAAGGCATATAGCTTCGTTCACAGCTTATATATCCCGTATTGTTGAAGCAACCCGAAAGAATCTTCATTCCGAGGTTCGACATACCAATCTCATAGGTATCTGGGAAACAGAAGCAAACACGAAGTGATGCATCATCGGGGTTCGGAACGTCAGAAGCATATTCTCCACCGACGTAACGTCCGGGTTTTTCGACGTTTTCGAGCAGAGGGGCATATTTTTCGTAATCTATCAATTTAATTTCTCCTTAAGATAAAATCCTGTATAGCTGTTTTCGTTTTGGGCGACTTCTTCAGGTGTGCCCTTTGCGACAACACGTCCACCGCCGTCGCCTCCGTCAGGACCGAGGTCGATTATATAGTCGGCGGTCTTTATTAAGTCGAGGTTATGCTCGATTACAACGACGGAGTTACCTGCATCAACGAGCTTTTGCAACACGGACACAAGCTTATTAACGTCGTCGGTATGCAATCCCGTCGTCGGTTCGTCGAGGACATAGAGTGTCTTGCCTGTTGCACGTTTTGCGAGTTCGTTCGCAAGTTTGACACGTTGCGCCTCACCGCCCGAAAGCGTGGGTGCAGGTTGACCTATCTTGACGTAACCGAGTCCGACGTCACAGAGAGTATCGAGTTTTCTTTTTATCGAGGGATAGTTTTGGAAGAATTCTCTTCCTTCTTCGCAAGTCATTTCGAGCACGTCATAGATCGACTTGCCTTTATATTTGATTTCAAGGGTTTCATGGTTATAACGTCTTCCCTTGCAAACGTCACAGGTGACATAAACGTCGGGAAGGAAGTGCATTTCAATAGTTAAAGTACCGTCACCACGACAGGATTCACAACGTCCGCCCTTTACGTTAAAGGAGAATCTGCCTTCGCTGTATCCTCTTGCTTTCGCATCGGGTGTTGAAGCAAATACCGCACGGATATCGTTGAAAAGTCCGATATAGGTTGCAGGGTTGGAACGGGGGTTACGGCCTATCGGCGATTGGTCGATTTGGATTATCTTATCGATATCATCAGCGCCGACGATTTCTTTATGCTTACCGGGAATTACCGAAAGTTTGCCGAGTTTTCTCGCAAGGGTGTTATACAACACCGAGTTCACAAGACTTGATTTACCCGAACCCGAAACACCAGTAACACAAACAAATTCTCCGAGAGGTATTGTTACGTCGATATCCTTCAAGTTGTTTTCCTTTGCGCCTACGACGGTTATGAATTTTCCGTTGCCCGAACGGCGTTGTTTGGGTATTGAAACACTTTTCTTGCCGGAAAGGTATTGGCCTGTTATCGATTCCTTGCATTTCTTAATCTGCGCGGGAGTGCCAGTAAACACGACCTCGCCACCGTGGACACCTGCACCGGGTCCGATATCAACGATGAAATCGGCTTCTTCGATCGTTTCTTCGTCGTGTTCGACCACAAGAACAGTATTACCGATATCACGAAGTTTTTTGAGGGTATTTATAAGTTTTCTGTTATCGCGTTGGTGAAGTCCTATACTCGGCTCGTCGAGAACGTACATAACACCGACAAGCGAACTGCCTATTTGAGTCGCCAATCTTATTCTCTGTGCTTCACCGCCCGAAAGCGAACCTGCTTTACGGGAAAGCGTGAGATAGCCCAATCCGACGTTTTCGAGGAAGGACAAACGTGCATTAATTTCTTTTAAGATTTCTTTCGCTATTTCTTGGTGGGTTTTCGACAATTTCAGCGTCGCGAAGAATTTTCTTGCTTTTATTACCGAAAGATTACAAAGCTCGGATATATTCAATCCTCCGACGGTTACGGCAAGAGATTCGTTTTTAAGACGCATTCCGTTACATTCGGGGCATGGTATATAGTCCATAAACTGTTCGTAATACTCACGGGTTTCATACCCACCGCCCATTTTATAGCGTTTATCTATCATACCGATAACGCCTTTGAAGGAGGGTTCTGCAACCGATTTGCGTTTGCGCTTATTACCGTACATAAGAACGCTGAACGCTTCTTCGGAATAGTCGCATATCGGAGTATGAACGTCAAAGCCGTGATATCTACCGACAGAATTTATGAGTTCTGCAAAATATCCGCCCGGTTCGGCACTCTTAAAGCCGTTACAGACGATTGCACCTGCGAATATCGAAACCGATTTATCGGGAATGAGTTTTTCTTCGGAAAATACGTTGTTTTCGCCCAAGCCAGAACATGCTTCACAAGCACCCGAGGGATTATTGAAGGAGAACATACGAGGGGTCAATTCACCTATCGAAACACCGTGGGTCTTACAAGCATAGTTTTGGGAAAACGTCATTTCGTTATCGTCGTCGGGGGCATCGGGGAAGAAAATCTTTATTATTCCGCCCGCAAGTTTCGAAGAAGTTTCGATACTTTCAGCAAGGCGCGAACGTATATCCCCTCTCATAACGAGGCGGTCTACAACGATATCGACATCGTGTTTTTGGTTCTTATCAAGCTCTATCTTTTCGGAAAGGTCATACATTATTCCGTCAACACGGACACGAACATATCCGCTTTTTCTTGCGTCCTCAAACACCTTTTCGTGCATACCCTTTTTCGCCGAAACGACGGGTGCAAGTACGATAAAACGTGTTCCCTCTTCGAGCTCGGAGATATGTTCGACAATCTCATCGACCGATTGTTGATCTATCTTTTCGCCGCAAACGGGACAATGAGGGATACCTATTCTTGCGTAAAGCAAACGGAGATAGTCATAAATTTCGGTCGCAGTACCGACGGTCGAGCGAGGGTTACGAGAGGTTGTTTTCTGGTCTATCGAGATTGCAGGAGAAAGACCGTCGATCATATCGACGTCGGGTTTATCAAGTTGTCCCAAAAACATTCTCGCATAGGACGAAAGCGATTCAACGAAACGGCGGTGTCCTTCGGCATAAAGCGTGTCGAAAGCAAGACTCGATTTACCCGAACCCGAAAGTCCCGTGAATACAACGAGCTTATCGCGAGGTATCGTCACGGAAACGTCTTTCAAATTATGCACTCTTGCGCCTTTTACAACGATTTTATCAGACATATTTTTTCCTCATTAATCATTACATTAAACGTCTTATTCTGTCACGGATAACTGCCGCCGTTTCGAAATCAAGGTCCTTTGCGGCACGTTTCATATCGGCAGTAAGCTTATCGATGAGTTTCTTCTTATCTTCCTTCGAAAGTTTCTTATTCTTTTCGAGTTTTTCCGCTTCCTTCTTCGAGGTTATCTCTATCGGTGCGCGGATATCTTTTACTATTGTCTTCGGAGTTATGCCGTTTGCTTTGTTATATGCATCCTGAATCTTGCGGCGGCGGTTTGTTTCACCTATCGCACGTTTCATCGATTCGGTTTCGGTATCGGCATACATTATAACCTTGCCTTCGGCATTTCTCGCGGCTCTGCCTATCGTCTGTACAAGCGATATCTCGCTTCGCAAGAAACCCTCTTTATCTGCATCCAATATCGCAACAAGCGATACTTCGGGAAGGTCAAGCCCTTCTCTTAACAGGTTTATACCCACAAGAACGTCAAATTCGCCTGCACGTAGTCCGCGAAGGATATCCATTCGTTCCATTGTGTCGATATCATAATGCATATAACGGCATTTGATTCCCGAAAGCTCGAAAAATTCGGTTAGATCCTCCGCCATTTTCTTTGTTAGGGTCGTTACCAAAACCCTCTCCTTCTTGGCGGCGCGGATTCTTATTTCACCCGCAAGGTCGTCGATCTGTCCCTTTGTGGGGCGAACCTCGACTATCGGATCAAGCAAACCTGTCGGACGGATTATCTGTTCTACAAGTTTTGTCGAAAGCGAACGTTCATATTCCTTCGGGGTTGCGCTGACGTATATCGTCTGACCGCGTTTTTTATTGAATTCATCGAAAACAAGGGGACGGTTATCATATGCAGACGGCAAACGGAAGCCGTAATCTATAAGGTTCTTTTTTCTTGCTTTATCCCCTGCCGCCATACCGCGAACCTGAGGAAGCATAACGTGGCTTTCGTCGACGAACATAATAAAATCCGACGGAAAATAGTCAAGCAAGGTATAGGGTGCACTTCCCGGTTCTCTGCCCGAAAGCACACGGGAATAGTTTTCGACACCCGAACAGAAGCCGATTTCACGAATTTGTTCGACGTCGAACATCGTACGTTCACGGATACGCTGGGCTTCGATGAGTTTGTTTTCTTTTTCGAAATATTCGATGCGTTCGTCAAGCTCTTTTACGATTTCGTCAAGCGCTTTCTTGCGTGTTTCGGACGAGGTTACATAGTGAGAAGCAGGATAGATTGCAACATAGGACATATCCGCAACCGCTTCGCCTGTTACGACGTTGATCTTGCAGATTCGGTCGACCTCGTCACCGAAAAGCTCGACTCTTACGGCATCGGTATCGGTATTTGACGGGAATATATCGATAACGTCGCCTCTTACACGAAAATTGTTACGTTCAAAGCCGATATCACTTCGGGCATACTGCAAAGCAACAAGACGTTTGATTATATCGTCTCTCGGGAAGGTTGAACCCCTTCTTATTGAAAGCACCTGTTCGGCATATTCCGACGGGTCACCGAGAGAATAGATACAGCTTACCGAAGCGACGATGATAACGTCACGACGTTCGAAAAGAGAGCTTGTTGCCGAATGGCGCAATTTATCTATTTCCGCGTTGGTCGCGGCATCTTTTTCGATATAGATATCCTTACCCGGAACGTATGCCTCGGGTTGATAATAGTCATAATAGGAAACAAAGAACTCAACCGCGTTTTCGGGGAAAAATTCACGCATTTCCGAACAGACCTGAGCCGCAAGAGTTTTGTTCGGTTCGAGAATTATTGCGGGACGGTTTGAACGAGCGATGATATTCGCCATCGTGAAGGTCTTACCGGAACCTGTAACACCAATCAGAGTTTGGTCTCTGTCGCCGTTTTTCAGACCTTCGACAAGCGCATTTATCGCTTCGGGTTGGTCACCCGTAGGCAAAAAATCCGAAACCAATTTGAATTGTCCCATAGCAAAACCTCCTCAAAAATTCTTAGTATTTTATTCTACCACAAAATCGCATAAATTAAAAGGGGATTTGTTAAGTTTTTTCATAAACTTCAACGATTTTATATCAAGTTATTATTAATCGCGGATGCAATATTTATCGAGGTGTTGCCGAAGCGTTTTTTTATGTTATCGACGGTGTTTTCAAGGGAGTGAATCTTTTTATATTTTTCTTCCCAAGGGAGCGGGAAAAAGCATTGTTGAAAGATATTTTCGTCTTGTCTTGTCAGTTTTTCGGCATGTACCGTCAAGGAATACAGTGCTTCGTTGCGGTTTAGGTTTGACCTTATTATTCCGAGTGCGGTTTTTGATATTTCGTGAAAAAGACAGGTCGGGTGGGACAAAGTCGCCGAGCGGTTCGACGTTGACAAGTCCTGACGGCGCATCGTTACCGCTACGTTATTACAGCAAAGACCGTGTTTTCTCAATCTTTCGGCAACCGACAAGGAAAGATAGGTTACGGCAAAAGAGATATCCTCGTCTGTTTCGAGGTCGTGTCGAAAGGTCATACCGTTGCTTACCGATTTCGGTTCGGGCTCGAACCCCGCCTGTGTTACCTCCGAAAAATCACGTCCCAAGGCGAAATTCTTTAGCATCATGCCGTTTTTTCCAATTTTTTGCGAAAGAAGATCATCGTCACAACAGGCAAGGTCCCCGATCGTTCGTACACCAATCGTTTCGAACGCTTTTACGCTTGACGGGCCGACGAACAGAAGACAAGAAACAGGCAGAGGCCAGACAATTGACGCAAATCTGTCGGGCGGTATTACCGAGGTTGCGTTCGGTTTTTGAAGGTCGCTTCCCAATTTCGCAAAAACCTTATTGAAGGAAACGCCGATAGAAACGGTTATTCCGAGTTCGTTTTTTACACGTTCACGAATAGAATCAGCTATTTCCCTGCCGTTGCCAAAAAGCTTTAGCGAACCCGTTACGTCGAGCCAACTTTCGTCGATACCGAACGGTTCTATCAGATCGGTATAGTCATAAAAAATACGGTTCATTTTTTGCGACATTTCGCCGTAAAGTCCATAAGTTGGGCGGACTGTCAGAAGTTCGGGGCATTTTCTTTTCGCAGACCAGACGGTTTCGGCTGTTTTTATGTTATATTTCGCAGCGAGTTCGTTTTTTGCCAAAACGATACCGTGACGGTCTTCAACACTTCCGCAGACCGCCATAGGTACATCTTTATATTCGGGATGCAACGCAGTTTCGCAGGAAGCGAAAAAAGAATTTGCGTCGCAATGTAAAATCGTTCGGTATTTATTCGGTTCAAAAGTGCTGTTCTGTGCGCTTTTGAAATTTGACGTATACATTATTTTCGATTTATCATTAGGACCCATATACATTGAATCTTCCCTCTTTTCAAGGTTTTTTCGAACGTTTATATGATAACACCCGAACGTTTGTTTGTCAAGAACAAACGTTCTTTTTGCGTCAGAAAAAGAAAACGCCGAGCGTTTATGCTCGACGTTTTTTGTTGTTTTTTTTTGATTATTCTTGATCTTCTTTTGTTTCTTCTCGGTTCATTTCGTCAATGGACACGGTTACGCTATGCTGGATAGGGGTCCATTCAACCTTCTTGAAAAGCGCTGCGATTGCGATTGGCGCATAAGAAAGCATAAAGATCGGGAACGTGAAGAGATATTTTATCATCTTTTTCGGCGGGCAATCGATTACATCCCATTCGGTAATGACCGTTATGAAGCCAACGACAAAGATTAGCATATAAATGATCATACAGAAATAGAGGACCGGAAGCATACAGAAATAGAAGAAGTTGAAAAACACGGGGTTATCAACAAAAACGGTTACACCGTAGATAAATTCACCGATACAGCAAAGAACCGAGAGTATAGTGAACATAAGCGCAGGGAAAATTGTCATCAACATATCGTAGCAAGCGAAAGAACCCTTGAAAATTCGTTTAAAGAGCGATCCGCCGTATTTACCGAATACCTGATAGAAGCCCTTCGACCAACGCAAACGTTGGTTCCAAGACTGTTCGAAAGTTACGGGCTGTTCGTCATAAACGATAGATCCGCCACTATAACCGATGGTTTCACCCTGGATTGCCATATCAACCGAAAATTCGATATCTTCTGTGAGAAGATGGTATTTCCAACCATTGTTTCTCTCGATGATTTCACGGCTTATACAGAAGCCGGTACCAGAAATTGCACAAGATGTGCCGAAACGCATTCTTGCATTGTTAAGGTACTTTGCTTCACGAAGGAACCAGAGAGAATAACCTGCGGTTATCCAGTTTGTGCCATAGTTTTTGGAGTTACGATAGCTTGTGAGAGCTTTATACCCCCTATTGAAGTTTGTGTTCATCTCTTTGATAAAGTTCTTATCAACAAGGTTATCTGCGTCGAAGATTATGTACGCATCGCAATCATCTTTTTCTGCAAGAAGCTTTTTGAAAAGGAAGTCGAGCGCATAGCCCTTACCGACAAGTTCTTTATTATTTCTTTCAAGAACAATTGCACCATGCTGTCTGCCGACTTCAGCAGTATTGTCAGTACAGTTATCGGCGATCAAGAAAATCTTTATAAGTTCGCTGGGATAATCCTGACGGTTTATACTTTCAAGAAGGTGTCCGATAACATTTTCTTCGTTACGAGCACTGATTACAACACCGAATTTATTGAGTTTATCACTTTTTACGGGTTGCGATTTATCTTTTCCGAGAAAAACCCAGAAAATATAGAGGAATTGATAAAGATAGCAGATTATAAACGCACTGGTAAGAATTATATTACACAGTGTAAATATATCTTTAATATTATCCACGGTAAAACCTCCGTTGGTATTTTAATTTTAGGTATTATACATCGTCCGACATTGAATGTCAACACCAAAGGGTGTTTACAGACGTTCTGCAACCGCTTTGAGGAATCCTTCTGTATCGACCTGAGTTTTATTTTCGAGAGTCGAAATGAGATAAAGGTCCTTGGTCATAATACCGTTTTCTATAGTATCAATACAAGCGCGTTCGAGCTTATTTGCAAATTCGCAAAGTTCGGGGATTTCGTCAAGCTCGCCACGTTTTCTAAGCGCACCTGTCCAAGCGAAGATTGTTGCAACAGAATTTGTGCTTGTGTTCATACCCTTCAAATGATTGTAATAATGGCGCTGAACTGTACCGTGAGCAGCTTCATATTCATACACACCATCAGGAGAAACGAGAACGCTCGTCATCATTGCAAGTGAACCGTATGCGGTAGAAACCATATCACTCATAACGTCACCGTCATAGTTTTTACAAGCCCAAATGAAACCGCCTTCGGAACGGATAACACGTGCAACCGCGTCATCGATGAGGGTATAGAAATATTCAAGACCCGCTTTTTCGAAGCGTTCTTTATATTCGGTTTCATAGATTTCCGCGAAGATATCCTTGAAACGATGGTCATAGGTCTTGCTTATCGTATCCTTTGCGGAGAACCAAAGATCCATTCCGGTATCAAGAGCATAGTTGAAGCAGCTTCTTGCAAAGCCCTGAATGCTCTTATCCATATTATGCATACCCTGTGCGATACCGTCGGTTTTGAAATCTTGGATAAGCGCACGGGTTTCGGTTCCGTCGGGTGCAGTAACAACAAGTTCTGCCTTCGAACCTGCTTGTACACGAAGCTCGGTCGCTTTATAGATATCACCATAAGCGTGACGTGCGATAGAAATGGGTTTTGTCCAATTGCGAACATAGGGAGGGATCCCCTTCACGATTATCGGGGTACGGAAAACAGTACCATCGAGAATCGCGCGGATTGTCGCATTCGGGCTTTTCCACATCTGTTTCAAGTTATATTCGGTCATACGAGCCGCGTTGGGTGTGATTGTAGCACATTTAACAGCAACACCGTATTTCTTGGTTGCGTTTGCAGAATCGACGGTTACCTGGTCGTCGGTTTCGTTACGGTGTTCAAGTCCGAGGTCATAATATTCGGTCTTGAGGTCGACATAGGGGAGAATCAGAATATCCTTTATCTGTTGCCAGATAATTCTTGTCATTTCGTCGCCGTCCATTTCGACGATCGGCGTTTTCATTACTATTTTAGACATTTTATGCTCCTTTGGTATATTCAAGCAAACCGCCCGCGAGAATTATATCACGGTCACGTCCGGAAAGCGAGGAAACGAGTTTGATTTCCTTGCCGTTTGCAGAAAGAACGATTTCCTTACCCTCTTTGATGCATTCTCTAATATTTTCGATAACGAGCGCATCACCGAGGTTTATGGAATCATAATCTTCTGCGTTTGCGAAGGTGAGGGGGAGAATACCTGCGTTTACAAGGTTTGCAGCGTGGATACGCGCAAAGCTCTTTGCTATAACGGCTTTTACACCGAGATAAAGCGGAACGAGAGCCGCGTGTTCACGAGAGCTACCCTGTCCATAGTTTTCGCCACCGATGATTATACCGCCGTTCTTTTCCTTTGCACGAGCAGGAAATTCCTCGTCACAAACTTCAAAGCAGAAGTTGGAAAGATAAGGTATATTGGAACGATAAGGAAGTATCTTCGCACCAGCAGGCATAATATGGTCTGTGGTGATATTATCGCCGACCTTAAGGATACATTCACATTCAACCGTCTGAGGAACGGGTTTGCTTTCGGGGAAGGGTTTTATGTTAGGACCACGAACGACTTCTACGGCAGGTGCGTCCTCAACGGAAGCAGGTTTGATTACCATATTATCGTTAATCGCAAACTTAACGGGCATGGAAATTTCGGGCATTTCGCCAATTGTACGAGGATCGGTGAGAACACCTGTGAGTGCGGAAATTGCCGCTGTTTCGGGAGAAACAAGATATACCTGTGCATCCTTCGTACCGCTTCTTCCGAGGAAGTTACGGTTGAAGGTACGGAGGCTTACACCTGCGGATTGAGGAGATTGTCCCATACCGATACAAGGACCGCAAGCACTTTCGAGAATTCTTGCGCCTGCATCGATCATCCAAGAAAGCGCACCGCATTCCGCAAGCATATTATAAACCTGCTTCGAGCCGGGAGCTATCGACAAGCTTACGTCATCATGAACGGTCTTGCCTTTAAGTATATGAGCGACCTTCATAAGGTCTACGAAAGACGAGTTTGTACAAGAACCGATACAAACCTGATCAACCTTGATATTGCCGATTTCTTCGATGCTCTTTACGTTATCGGGGCTATGAGGACAAGCCGCCGCAGGAACGAGAGTCGAAAGGTCGATATCGATCACGAGATCGTATTCTGCATCGGCGTCTGCGGAAAGTTCTACATATTGGTCTTCTCTTCCCTGCGCTGCAAGGAAAAGACGAGTGTTTTCGTCAGAGGGGAATACAGATGTGGAAGCACCCAATTCTGCACCCATATTAGTTATTGTTCCTCTTTCGGGAACGGTAAGAGTCTTTACGCCCTCTCCGCCGTATTCGATAATTCTGCCGACACCGCCTTTTACGCTCAAACGGCGAAGGACTTCGAGAATTACGTCCTTTGCGGAAACCCAATCGTTGAGCTTACCTGTAAGATTTACTCTTACCATTTCGGGCATTGTTATATGATATGCACCGCCACCCATAGCAACAGCAACGTCAAGACCGCCTGCACCGAAAGCAAGCATACCCAAGCCACCGCCTGTGGGAGTATGGCTATCAGAACCGATCAAGGTCTTTCCGGGAACACCGAAGCGTTCGAGGTGGACCTGATGGCAGATACCGTTACCAGGACGGGAGAAATACAATCCGTATTTCTTTGCGCAGGTACGGATATAAAGATGGTCATCGGCGTTCATAAAGCCGTTTTGAAGGGTATTATGGTCGATGTATGCAACCGAAAGTTCGGTCTTTACTCTCGGAATACCCATAGCTTCGAATTCGAGATATGCCATAGTACCAGTTGCGTCCTGGGTTAAGGTCTGGTCGATTCTGAGCCCGATGGGAGTTCCTTTTATCATTTCACCTTCAACGAGGTGAGCTTTGATTATTTTCTGTGCAATAGTCAATCCTGACATGTTATATTATCCTTTCTGTCTTCAAGGTCTATATAAGGACGTCTGCCGTGGAAGGGACGGTATGCGGGACGCATTATGCGACGGCAGGTTATTATTTCTTCCAAACGGTGAGCACACCAACCCGAAAGACGCGCGAGTGCGAAGAGAGGAGTGAAAAGTTCTTCGGGTATGCCGAGCATACGGTAAACAAGACCTGAATAAAGGTCTACGTTAGCACAGATCGCGTTGCCGTCCTGCATTTTGTTCTGCAAAAGAACGGGAGCAAGACGTTCGACGGCATGGAGAAGTTCGAAATCGGCACGCATTCCGAAGGTGTCGCATTGTTCTTCAGCTGCCTTACGCAATACGGTCGCACGGGGGTCGCTCAAGGTATAAACAGCGTGTCCCATACCATAAATTAAGCCACTTCTGTCGCCTGCTTCACGGCTTAGGAGTTTTTGGAGATATGCTCTAATCTCGTCATCGTCTTTATAGTCACGGATGTTCGCCTTCAAATCGTCAAGCATACGAACGGTTTTGATATTCGCACCGCCGTGACGGGGGCCTTTGAGCGCACCGATACCTGCCGCTATCGCGGAGAAGGTGTCGGTTCCCGAAGACGTCAACGCGCGAACGGCGAAAGTGGAGTTATTACCACCGCCGTGTTCGGCATGGAGAATAAGGCATTTATCAAGCAATCTTGCTTCTTCGTGAGTGAATTTACGGTCAAAGCGCAACATCGAAAGAATATTTTCCGCCATACTCTGTCCGGGGATGGGAGAATGGAGGAAAAAGCTTTCATTATCGTAATAACGCTTTTTAACCTGATATGCAGCCGTCATAATCATCGGCATACACGCAATTATAGAAAGTGATTGGCGAAGAACGTTTTCGACGGAGTTATCGTCGGGGTTTTCGTCATAGCTATACAACGCAAGAACGCTTCGAGCCAACTTGTTCATAATATCGGGGCTGGGCGCTCTCATAATCATATCTTCGATAAACGAAGAAGGCGGATCGCTGTATTCATCCATAATGGTTCCATAGAAATCGAGTTCTTCTTTTGTCGGAAGCGAACCGAAAAGAAGAAGCCACGATGCTTCGTCATAGCCGAAACGGTCGTGTTTATCGGTGGAATCGATAATGTCTTCGATATTGATACCGCGATAAGAGAGTTCACCTTCACAGGGGACACGTTCGTATTCATTGATAATATAACCGTGAACGTTACTAACTCTCGTTATACCTGCGGGCACACCCGTACCGTCGGGGTTACGAAGACCTCGTTTTACGCCGTATTTTGTATAAAGTTTATCATCGAAAGCCGAATTCTCACGAAGAGATTCAGCAAGCATTTCGATATTCAATTTTGTGCTCATTTATAAAACCCTTTCAATCAGGATATAGATGCAGTTTCCGCCAAAAGTTCTTTCATTGAATAGAAACCTTTGCCCTTTTCGGAGAGATATTCTGCTGCTTTGAGCGCACCTTCTGCGAACAACGCACGGCTTTCCGCGGTATGCTTCAAGCTTACGGTTTCGCCGTTACGACTTAACAACACTTCGTGTTCGCCAAAGATTCCGCCACAGCGAACCGAAGAAATGCCGATTTCGTTATCGGGACGAACGATACGGCGAGAGCTTCTGTCGGTGACAAACTCTGTGCCGTCGGGCATAAGCTCGCTGATTTCTTCTGCAATCATAAGTGCAGTTCCGCTCGGAGCATCAAGCTTGTTGCGGTGATGCTTTTCGATAATCTCGATATCACAGTCTCCGCCAAGTGCAATAACAGCACTCCGGCAAAGGTTTATGAGAAGATTGATTCCAAGCGACATATTACGAGAGAAGAAAACGGGATATTCATTTGAAAGCGCACGAAGCATAGAAAGTTCGCTTTCTGTATGTCCGGTCGAAGCAACAACACAAGGTGTTCCCGTCTTGCGAACAAAATCGCAGATATCGGGAAGTGCTGTATGATGGGAAAAATCGACGATAACGTCTGCTTTTTCGGTTACATCGGAAAGAGAGTTATAAAAAGGGATTCCTTCAGGAACGTTTCCGCTGAAAACATCCACAGCAGCAACAACAGAAACACCCTTCGCATTTGCGGCAGCGATAACTTCCCTGCCCATTCTTCCGCAAGCACCGTTAACAATAATCTTCATAGCTTTTATATTCTTTCGTTTATTATTTAATAAGTCCCTGTTCGCGCATCAATGCAAACAGTTTTTCGTCATCCTTTGCGTCCATAGGGCAAAGAGGCATACGGAATTCGTTTTCGCAATAGCCCATTTTTGCAACAGCGGTCTTTACGGGAATGGGGTTAACCTGCATAAAGAGACCATTCATAAGACGGAGATATTTAAGCTGGAGTTCTGCTGCGGTCTTGAAGTCGCCATCCAAGCAGAGACGTGCGATACGTGCAGCTTCTCCGGGCATTACGTTCGAGAATACGGAAATTACACCGATTGCGCCCATACTCATAAGAGGAACGATCTGCTGATCGTCGCCGCTGTACATATGGATATCGTTACCGCAAGCTTCGAGAACTTCCATCATAAGAAGAAGGTTGCCGCTTGCTTCTTTGGTTGCAACGATATTGGGATGTTTTGCAATCTGTTTATACGCGTCAAGAGAAATACAGAATCCGGTTCTTGCAGGAACGTTATAAACGATACAGGGAACGTTCACAGAGTCTGCAACGGTATTGAAATGCTTTACGATACCGTTTTGGGAACACTTATTGTAATAGGGTGTAACGAGAAGCAATCCGTCCGCACCCGCACGTTCCGCAAACTTCGAAAGTTCGACAGCGTATTGAGTATTATTCGAGCCGGTACCTGCAATAACAGGAACACGGTGGTTTACCTTTTCAATACAGAATTCAACGACTCTCTTATGTTCATCATCATCCAACGTTGCGGGTTCGCCCGTTGTACCGCAGATGACGAGAGCATTGATTCCTCCTGCGATTTGGAATTCCAAAAGACCTTCGAGTGCTTTATAATCAACGGCACCGTCTTTGAAAGGAGTGATAAGCGCAGTAGCAGCGCCTGTGAAGATAGGGGTATTTGTAGACATAGTTCTTTCCTCCGAACATGAACTCCATAAAATTATTCAGTATATTCTAACACTCTTGACATTAAATGTCAATAAAAAGCATCAACAAATGATGCGTTTTTCGAAAAGTATTGACTTTATCTTATGGGAATTTTATAATTATAGAGAAATATAGCTTATATACAGAGGTTTTTATGAACGGAAGAAAGGTTTTCGAGGACATCAAAGCAAACGGTTTTGACTGTGCTTTATTCCTCGATGAAACGAGTCAATATTATCTCAGCGATTTCTATTCGACCGACGGAGCGCTTATCGTTTCGGAAAAGGAAACGGCATTGTTCGTTGATTCGAGATATTTCGAAGCCGTTGACAACGACAAAAAGGCAGGAAAACTCACCGACGACGTCACACCCTATTTGTTCAGACAGAATATTTTTGAGGTTATTGCCGAATATCTCGTTTCGGTCGGTGCAAAAAAGGTTTGCCTTGACGCAGGTTTGATTACCGTTAAGCAGTTGAACAAGCTTAACGAAAAATGCGAAGGTATTGAATTTGGTTATCTTTCCGACGTTTGTCTTGCTCACAGAAGGGTTAAAACAGCGAAAGAAGTTGAAAAGATTCGCAAAGCACAAGATATTACCGACAAGGCGTTTTCACATATACTCTCCTTCATCAACAAGGACAGGACCGAAGTTGAGGTTGCGGCAGAGCTTGAATATTTCATGCGCAAAAACGGTGCATCGGGCTTGGCTTTCGAAACAATTTCGGTTTCGGGAAAGAACTCTTCCCTTCCGCACGGTGTGCCTACAACGGAAAAATTAACCGAAAATTCGTTTCTTACTATGGACTACGGCGCTAAATTCGAAGGTTATTGCTCGGATATGACAAGAACCGTTGTCCTTGGAAAAGCCGACGAGGAGATGAAACGTATTTACAACACCGTTCTCACCGCACAGAGCGAAGCGATGAAATATATAAAAGCAGGCGTTTCCTGCGCTTCCGCGGACAAGGTTGCACGTGACGTTATCACAGACGCAGGCTACGGTGAATATTTCGGTCATTCGCTCGGTCATTCTTTGGGGCTTGAAATACACGAGCTTCCCGGTGTTTCTCCGAAAAGCGAGGACACGCTTGTTGCCGGCAACATCGTGACTGTTGAACCCGGTATCTACATTCCCGGAAAATACGGGGTTCGTATCGAAAATATGGTTTTGGTTACCGAAAACGGTTGCGAAAATCTTACAAACAGTGATAAGTCGCTTATTGAGCTTTGATTTTGTGTTCAGAATAATTAATACTTGACAAAAAGCGAGTATTATAATAAAATACAAGGTAGAAAATAATTGTCTTGACGTATAGACATAAATTTAGGAGGAAACAATATGATTTCTGCAGGCGATTTCAAAAACGGCATTACTTTCGAAATGGAAGGCCAGCTTATGCAGGTTATCGAATTCCAGCACGTTAAACCCGGTAAAGGTGCGGCATTCGTAAGAACTAAAATGAGAAACATCATTTCCGGCGCGGTTATCGAAACTTCTTTCAACCCCACCGCTAAATTCCCTCAGGCGATGGTAGAAAGAAAGGAAATGGAATACAGCTACACCGACGGCGATCTTTACTACTTCATGGATCCCGAAACCTTCGACCAGGTTCCCCTCAACGAAGACAAGCTTCCCGATAGCTTTAAGTTCGTTAAGGAAGGCATGACTTGTAAGCTTATGTCTTATAAGGGCAACGTATTCTCTCTCGAACCCCCGATGTTCGTTGATCTTGAAGGTACCGCTACCGAACCCGGTGTTAGGGGGAACACTGCTACCAACGTAACAAAACCCGCTACCGTTGAAACCGGCGCTGAAGTTAAGGTTCCGATCTTCATCAACGAAGGCGACGTTATTAAGATTGACACCAGAACCTGCGAATATCTCGAAAGAGTATAGTCGCTACGCTCTCAATCAAAAACAAGTTTTTGATTGTTTTTCTTGAACATTGTACGCTCGCGCCTCGCGCCTCGCATTTCACCCCACAAAACAAGTTTTGCGGGGACCCCGTAGCTCGACACTCGCAATGTTCATAGGTATAAAAATCGACGCGCATGTCGCCGATTTTTATAGAGTTTTTATTGTATTTATTTACGGATATTACAATGAATAATTCGTGGTGAAAAGGTTGAAATTATATTCAGACTACATCGCGAAATTGAAAAAACTCGCGGTTGGGAAGGTACAGGTTTGTATTGGCTTACATCGCGAAATTGAAAAAAGGAGATATTGATTATGAACGTATCTGAAAAGGCGGCATACATTAAAGGTCTTATGGAAGGTATGGAGATCGACACCAATAAAGGCGAAGGCAAGATCCTCGCTGCTATGGCTGATCTTCTCGAAGATCTTTCCCTTTCTATTCTCGATCTTGAAGACGAAACCGCAACTTTGAACGATTATATCGAAGAGCTTGACGAAGATCTCGGTGCAGTTGAAGAAGATCTTTACTGCGACGATGATTGCGACTGCGATTGCTGTGATTGCGATTGCGATTGCGACGATTATGACGATTGCGACTGCTGCGATTGTGATGATTGCGAAGACGATTGCGATTGCTGTGATTGCTGCGAATGTCTCGAGCTCGAATGTCCTGCTTGCGGCGAACCCGTTTATATCGACGAATGCGACGTTGATGATATCGACGAACTCGAATGTCCTTCTTGCGGACAGGTTCTCAACCTCGTTGAAGTTGAAGACGAAGAAGACGAAGACGAAGCAGAAGACGAAGAATAATTCTTAGAACAAAAAATCGGCAGGCACCACGAAAGGTTGCTTGCCGATTTGATTTTGGTTAAGCGAAAATGAACATCACAAGAGAAATTATTGACGTACATACACATATTTTTCCCGAAAAGCTTGCAACAAGAGCCGCTGACAACATTGTTAATTATTACGGCATTTCTCGTCAAGGCAGCGGCACGGCGGAAGGTCTTTTCGAGGGTGCTTCAAAGTTTGAAAACATCAGATTTGTTATTTCATCGGCAACCTTGAACCCCGCAAAAGCAGAAGTCGGAAACAACTTTCTTCTTGAAAATTCAAAGAACGACGGTAGGTTCATTCCCCTTTCATCATTCCATCCCGCAATGGGATTTGATGCAGCCGTTTCCGAAATCGAAAGAACGAAGGGACTTGGTTCAAAGGGTATTAAGATACATTCCGATTTTCAGCGGTTTTTTGTTGATGACGAAAACGCTATTGAAATCTATAAAGAATGTGCCCGTTTGAATATGCCCATTCTTTTCCATGCAGGTGACAAGACGACCGATTTTTCAACACCGAAGCGTATTTTGAACGTTGCCAATAAAGTTCCGAACCTTGTTATTATTGCGGCGCATATGTGCGGTTACAGCGTTTGGGATGAGGCGGAGAAATATCTTATCGGTGCAAACGTTTATACCGACACGAGCGAAGCAATGCTGGGTATGGACGAAAAAGGGCTTTACAACCTTATTGAAAAGCATGGCGTTGACAAGGTTATGTTTGGTAGTGACTACCCGCTTTGGAACACGAATTTTGCATTCGACGAGATCGAAAGAATCGGTCTTTCGGAAGAAGAAAAGGACAAAATATATTCAGGCAACGCAAAGAAGGTTTTTGGAGTTTGAAATATTAAGGACACGGGAGGGGAAACCCCTCCCCTACATTTTTTATTGAAATAAACAACATAGACGTAAGTTTTTTCGTGTTTTCAAGGTAACGGACCGTCGAGGACGATAAGTCCCTACATAGGAAACAACAAGGCCAATATAAACAACTGAATGAGATTCTTCGCTTCGCTCAGAATGACAGTTGTGTATGTACCGACTACACCGTGAAAATAAAAAACGTCTCGCGGGGAGAAGCTTCGAATTAAAAATCAACCTACACCGCGAAAATGAAAAAACAAAAAATGCAACGGCGTAAAAACCGTTGCATTTATTTGTATTCTTATTCAGAACAAAATCGCAGATATAAACTTATCTGAACTTGCGCTTACGAGCCGCTTCGGACTTCTTCTTACGCTTTACGCTGGGCTTTTCGTAATGTTCTCTCTTACGAATTTCAGCCGGAACACCGCTTCTGAGATAGGATCTCTTGAATCTGCGGAGAGCGCTATCGATAGTTTCGTTTTCCTTAACTCTGATCTCTGCCATTTTGTAACCCTCCCTTACATCCTGTTTACGAGGAAATTAAATCTAATGGTGACATTATATCAAAGCTTTCGACATATGTCAACAAAAGATTTAACTAATTTCCAATTAAATTCGTTCTTAAATTAAAGAGCGTTTTTTGCGGTTTCAACGAGGTTTGCAAATGCTTCCTTATCGTTGATTGCAAGTTCGCTGAGCATCTTACGGTTGAGTTCGATGCCGCTCTTCTTAAGACCGTACATGAAGCGAGAGTAGTTGATACCGTTTGCTTTGCATGCTGCGGAAATACGGGTAATCCAGAGAGAACGGAAGTCTCTCTTCTTCATTTTTCTGCCG
>JAZOSQ010000059.1:0-7810 GCA_045657245.1 Eubacteriales bacterium
TTCCCTTTTCGAAGCCAAAGAAAAGAGTGAAGTTATCGCCGAAATTGCCGCAAAATACGTTGGTATCGACGGAGTTACCGAATCAGATATCGAAGAATGCTACGAGCAGATCCGGGAGCTCAAAGACGCGAAAAAGCTGTACGTTAGCGACACGTTCGAGCCGATGGCAGGCGAGCTTAAAAGAAAGACCTCGGGCGTTATTAAAGCACTTTGTCTTCATATCGCGCACACCTGCAACCTTAATTGCGAATATTGTTTTGCAAGCCAAGGCAAATATCACGGCGAACGCGCTGTTATGAGCTTTGAGGTCGGAAAACGCGCGCTTGACTTCCTTGTTGAAAACTCGGGAAGCAGAAGAAATCTTGAGGTTGACTTTTTCGGCGGCGAGCCTTTGATGAACTTTGAAGTGGTCAAGCAGCTCGTCAGTTATGCAAGAAGCATCGAAAAAGAAAAGAACAAGAATTTCCGCTTCACTCTTACCACAAACGGTCTTCTTATCGACGACGACGTTATTGAGTTTGCGAACAAAGAAATGAGCAACGTTGTTCTTAGTCTTGACGGCAGAAAAGAGATTCACGACAGATTCCGTGTCGACTATGCAGGTAACGGAAGTTGGGAAAGAATCGTTCCGAAGTTTAAGAAACTTGTCGATGCACGAAACGGCAAAAATTACTATATGCGCGGTACCTTCACCCACGCAAACCCCGACTTTTTGACGGATATTCAAACTATGCTCGATCTCGGTTTCACCGAGCTCAGCATGGAACCCGTTGTTTGTGCTTCGGGCGATCCCTCCGAGCTTACAGAGCAGGATCTTCCCATTGTGCTCGATCAATACGAAAAACTTGCTTCCCTTATGCTTGAACGCGAAAAGGAAGGCAAACCCTTCACTTTCTATCACTATATGATAGATCTTTCGGGCGGTCCTTGTATTTATAAACGTATTTCGGGTTGCGGTTCGGGTACGGAATATATGGCTGTTACACCTTGGGGTGATCTCTATCCCTGTCACCAATTTGTCGGCGACGATAAATTCAAGCTTGGTGATATTTGGAACGGTGTTGACAATATAAACATCCAAAACGAGTTTCTTGAATGTAACGTATATGCAAGAAAAGAATGCAGAGATTGCTGGGCAAAGCTTTATTGCTCGGGCGGTTGTGCGGCTAATGCATATCATTCGACGGGCTCGGTCAAGGGTATTTATGAATACGGTTGCAAACTGTTCAAAAAGAGAATGGAATGTGCGATTATGGTTGCGGTTGCAAAATCGCTCGGCGACGTATGATGAAAACGCCTATTGTTGATTTTTCGAAAGAATATTCAAAAAAGAATACTTTACGGTTTCATATGCCCGGTCACAAGGGCAAGGGTGGCGATATAAACTCTCTTGATATTACCGAAATTAACGGTGCAGACAGTCTTTTTGACGCAAACGGTATTATTAAGGAAAGCGAAGACAATGCATCACAGCTTTTTGGCTGTCAAACCTTCTATTCAACCGAGGGCTCTTCGCTTTGTATCCGCGCGATGATATATCTTACGAAGCTTTGGGCGGAAGACTGTGTTATTTTTGCGGCAAGAAACGTCCATAAGTCCTTTGTTTCGGCTTGTGCGCTTAACGATATTGACGTTCAATGGATCGATTCAAAAAACACTTCGAGTTATCTTTCCTGCGAGATTAATATCGATTCGCTCGATTCGATGCTGTCAAAGGAAAAAGAACACAATAAGGCCGTTTATATTACCTCGCCCGATTATCTCGGCAATATTGCGGGTATAGGCGCGATTTCCGACGTTTGCAAGAAGCATAATGCTCTTCTTGTTGTCGACAACGCACACGGGTCATATCTTAAGTTCCTTCCCGAGTCGGCACATCCGATTGACTTGGGCGCTGATATATGCTGTGATTCTGCGCACAAGACACTTCCTGTACTGACAGGTGGTGCGTATCTGCATATTTCGGACAGTGCTCCACATATATTTAGAGAACATGCAAAATCAGCGCTTGGACTTTTCGGTTCGACCAGTCCTTCATATTTGATTATGCAATCGCTCGATAATGCAAACGCATATATCGCAAACGGTTACAACGAATCACTTTGTGAAACGGTAAAAAATGTTGAAACTCTCAAAGAAAAACTTTCATCGCTCGGTCTTGACGTTATCGGTAACGAAAAAATCAAGCTGACTATTGCGACAAAAAGTTTTGGCTATTGCGGGTTCGAGTTTTCGGAAATTCTCGAAGGCAAGAACATTTTTTGTGAATTTTCGGACAGAGATTTCGTCGTTATGATGTTCTCGCCCGAAAACGCGCTCTCAGACTTCACTTACCTTTTAGACGCTATTGCTTCGATTAAAAAGAAGGAAACAATCGCAGAAAATCCACCGTCGATTTCTATGCCTAGAAAAGCTGTTTCAATCAGAGAAGCGGTTTTCTCAAAAAACGAAATCGTTTCTGTCAAGGAAAGCGAAGGAAGGGTTCTTCAAGAGCTTGGAGTTTCTTGTCCTCCCGCAGTTCCAATTGCGATCTGTGGCGAGGTTATCGACAAAAGCATTATTGATTGTTTTGAATATTACGGTATAGAAAAGGTTTCTGTTATCCGATAAGGAGGTTTTTGTTATGAAAGCGTTTTTGGTTGCGATACCGATTATACTCTGTATTTTGTTCGTTATCGTTCCTGTTTTCGAACTTATAGGCTTTATAAACGACCTTGATTTTGTTCTTGAAAACGAAATCGTCACGGTTTCGGCACAAGCGTTTTTTGCTATCGCTGCTCTTGTTGTTCTTTTTATAACCAAGCCTGAATATAACAGAGCAGGAAGAATTTTCTTGATGCTTTTAACCCCAATTTCGCTTTTTAACACACTTTGTTTTGTGAATTCGAGTTGGAGTTATTCGATTCTTATTGCTGTTGTTTCGTTTTCTTGTGTCTTCGCGCTTTATATCAAATTTGTGCCCGACAGTAGAATCAAAGCAACGTCCGCTGTATTTTCGGTTTTGATTGCTATTGGTATTGCGGTTGTTTATCTTTTTAATCTGTTTAGCGGAATTATCGTTGAGCAAAAAACAATAACCACGCTTGATTCTCCCGACGGTAAGTATACGGCTTATGTTTACAGCGAGGAATCGCCTTTGAGTTCTAAATCGTCTTTTGAGATCAAGAAGAACGTTCCGGAGATTGAAGCGGTTATCGGTAACTATTTCAAAAAGACCTCCGTTATATTTGAAGGCGAAATGTACGAAGCAAAAACCGCCAAAGTTTCTTGGATTGACGACACGACATTTGTTATTAACGAAAAAGAATATAAAATAGGTTAGACAAAAGGCCGTCACGTTTGTGACAGCCTTTTATTTTGCTTTTTAGCCTTTTATGAGTTTTTCCCAAGTTGTCTTATCGACGGTTCCCGTTGAAGAAAGCTTTTTTGCTTTTTGGAAGGATTTAACGGCATATTCGGAATTTGCGCCAAAAATACCGTCTATTGAGAGTACCTTTTTATTTTCGCCCTTATAACCTTTCGCTTTAAGGAGAGTTTGAAGTGTTTTTACTTCCTCTCCCTTCGTGCCGTTTTTGAGAATCGGCAATTCGATATTCACCTTCGTTTCTCCTGTCTCTTCCTTTTTTTCGGGTTGCTTTATGCCGAAATAGTCGGCGATTGCTTTTGCTTCGGAAATCGCAAGTTTTTTCAAATTATCATCGTCCATAAGCCAACGCGCAGCCGACTCGTTAGTATGGAACGAATGCTCGATGATATAATACAACGGACAGCCGACACTCGCGGCACCGCGAAGAACACCATAGTATTCATAATCGCCCTTTGTACTCTTTCTTGTTTTCACTCCACCGTCGTCAACGTCCATACATTCTGCAACCGTTTTTGAAAGTATTGCGCCGAGAACGTGCGATTTGTTTCTTTTATCGTAGGCGGCATAAACGTCGGTGCGGTTTACCTTTCGGTTACCGCTTACAGCGTTTGAATGGAGTGAAATAAAAAGATCATAGCCCTTTGCCATTTTGCCTCGCTCGGTGACCGCGAGGTCTTTTTTCTGGTCGGTTCTCGTCTTTTTCACTTCGATCCCATACTTTGTCAATTCGGTCGCAAGTAGTTCGCAGAGAGTCCACATACGGCAAGACTCATAATATTCGGGCACTACGGGACTTCGGTTTTGTAAACCGTAATGCCCTGCATCAAGTAGTATTTTCATGAAATTTCCTTTCTGCCTTTTTCCCCTGCCAAGATTATAACAAAAAGACCGACGATGGTTCAATCGTCAGTCTTTAAGAATGTTTTTATTGATTTTTTACGTATATGGAAAAATCTAAATAAAGTCGCATTTTTCTCCCGAATTTTTCGCAATTACCCTTCCGTTTGTCGTTTCCACTAATTCGGCAATGAACTTTTCTTCGTTTTCGCTTCGAACAGAAACGGTCATAACAACTTCCATACCGAAATCGCTATCTTCGATTTTACCGTTAAAGGCAGAAACGACGGGCATTATTTTTTGATAATCGGAATAGTTCGCACGGATATTCACAAGAGCGAACGTACCAACCTCGACGATTCCCGAAGCATTAATTGCACCTGTAGCGGCGGCGGTATATGCTCTTACCAAACCGCCCGTACCAAGCAAAATTCCGCCGAAATAACGAGTTACGACAATGGCAACGTCGGTAAGGTCTGCTTTTCTAATCGAGTCGAGAACGGGCATTCCTGCCGTTCCGTGAGGTTCTCCGTCGTCCGAAAAGCGAGAAGCGAACCCTTCGCGAAGGACATAGGCATAAACATTATGTCTTGCGTCGGAATGTTTCTTCTTGATTGAGTTGACAAACTCGATTGCTTCGGCTTCGGTCTTTACGGGAGCGCAATATCCGATGAATTCGCTTTTTTTCTCGACGAGCGAAAACTCGCCTCTTTCACGAACCGTTGTATATTTCATTATGAGCAGAACTCACGGTAGATCGCTTTTATTGCACGAGTGAACGAGCTTTCGTCAACACCGATGATGATGTTCAACTCGCTAGAGCCCTGGTCGATCATACGAATGTTGATGTTTTCCTTTGCAAGAGAAGCAAAGATTCTTGCAGCAGTACCGGGCTGACCTGCCATGTTACGACCAACAACGGCAACCAAGCCCATTGCGTTATCGATATGGATATGGTCGGGATTGACGGCACGTTGGATCGAAGAAGCGATGTCGTATTCCCTGCCCTTGATGTCAACACTGTTGATTACGATACACATTGTATCGATGCCCGAAGGGATATGCTCGAAGTTGATTCCGAGGTCTGCAAATACCTTCAAGACCTTCATACCGAAACCGGGTTCTTGGTTCATCATATCTTTTTCGATACGGATAACAGAGAAGCCCTTCTTACCTGCGATACCTGTGATGATATCGTCGGTTTTATATCCGTCGGTCGAAGTTACGATCAACGTACCTGCATCTTCGGGACGGTTTGTATTTCTTATATTGATCGGGATACTTGCAATCTTAACGGGGAAAATGCTGTCTTCGTGAAGAACCGACGCACCCATATAGGAAAGCTCACGGAGTTCACGATAGGTAACAATATTGATAGGACGGGGATTTTCAACGATTCGAGGGTCACACATAAGGAATCCCGAAACATCAGTCCAGTTTTCATAGATATCCGCCATAACGGCACGTGCAACGATAGCACCCGTGATATCACTACCGCCACGGGAGAAGGTCTTTATAGTTCCGTCGGGGTTTACGCCATAGAAACCGGGGATAACGGCATTTTTCTTACCTGCAAGACGTTCGGACATAACGATGTTAGTCTTGTTTGCATCAAACTTACCGTCGGCATCGAAAAATACAACTTCAGCCGCATCGATGAATTCATAGCCGATATAGTCGGCAAGAACGATACCGTTCAAATATTCACCACGGGAAGCGGTATAGTCAAGAGTTGTTCCCTTTTCGAGATTTTCGGCAATAACGGCAAATTCAGCGGAAAGGTCGGTCTTTGTTCCGAGTCCGTTGATTATATCGCAATAGCGGGATTTGATTTCTTCGAAATCACTCGCCCAATCACCGCCGTTTGCACTCTTGGTATAGCAAGATATCAAAAGGTCGGTAACCTTTGTATCGTCGCTAAAACGTTTTCCGGGAGCGCTCGGAACAACGAATCTGCGAGAAGGTTCTGCCTTGATGATGTCGGCACATTTTTTCATTTGTTCAGCGGAAGCAAGAGAGCTGCCACCGAATTTAACAACCTTTTTTTCGTAATTTTTCTTCATAATCTCATTTCCATTACAAAAATATATATTTTTTCGTTGCTATTCTACCATACTATCATTGATATTTCAATAACTTTTTTCAACAAACTAAAGTCTTCTCTTACAATTATATGCACAATTTTGCATTAAAGCACTTGACAAAGTGTAAAATTCCTTTTAGAATTATTCTCACGTGCCTGCATAGTTAAATGGATATAATAAACCCCTCCTAAGGTTATACTAAATCACTCGCCTTTGCTCAAAAGGCGAGCGATAATATAGATAAAATTTCATACACGTCTCTGTACCTCAGCAGGATAGAGGGTCCGCCTCCTAAGCGGAACGCCCCCGGTTCGAATCCGGGCAGGCACGCCACAAAAAACGCCGAAAGCCTTGATTTTTCAAGGTTTTCGGCTTTACTTTTTTGTCGGGTGTCCTTGTTTCTTCTGCTCGGCTTCTTTACTGTGAACCTTCCGTTATACTTAGGTTGCAGACTCCCTATCCCTTGAAAATCTTGCTAATCAAATTAGCAGGAAACCCCTATTTTTGCTAATGAAAATCGACTTTCTGCTAATCGGCACAAAAATCGTGCTAAAAATCTTGCTAATTAAAAAGTGTGCTTATAATAGTTCGACCTTGTTTTACCCCGTACCTTTTAATCCCTTTGTTATCTTGTGTTATGGCTTCACTTAACGCATATTTCACAGAAAGGCTTTCCTTATATATAATGAAGGTGTCAGGAGGTAAGGGTTATGAGAAACAAGAACTACTATATAAATCTAAATGACCGTGAATACTTAGATATTCTTTCCTCTTTAATGCTCAAGAGAAACAAGTTGATCCAAAACGGTAAATTCACCGATGGTATTGATGAAGTGATTATGAAGATAAAAAAGGCTAAGAAAAAGACATTTCGTATCCTCTATATATAGGTATATAAGTCCGACTATCAGAATTAAATATAAATATTATTAAGGAAGCACCGTTTCGTTTGCTTGAACGAAGCGGTGCTTTTTTTGTTATGCCACCCTTTCCTTTCGAGGTTTGGGTGGTTTTTTTATTTTTTCAAAAAATTTTTCAGTTTAGGGTTTCCATTTGGCTTCTCCCATTCCAAATAAGTGAAAGGGTTGTTAATCGACTCCGATAAGGAGCAGCTCTTTCGCTGTTCCTTGAAAATTGAATATCAGGTGCATAGGACTTCAGTTCTGATGATTAGCCACCTTAACGGGTACGCCAAGACTTCCGTATGGAACGAGCGAGAACCCCCGTTATAAATATCACGTTGCCCTTGATACGGCGATGACAGTCAGAATGATAATGGTACTTCTCTACGGAGCAGGCGGAGAACCCGGCTGAGGTGAAATTCCTATGAAGCGGTGAAGCACACCGCTACCTATGTACTTCCCTTGCAAGGGGTGTTGAGAACAAATATTGCACAAATGAACATTAGACCGAAGAAAAGCGTTACTTCGGTCTTTACATAGCACCTTATAACAAGATGCTAAATCTAAATGAAAGGAGCAAAGACAATGCCTAACTGTAATACGATTGCTATATGTAATCA
>JAZOSQ010000060.1:0-14974 GCA_045657245.1 Eubacteriales bacterium
AACGGTCATATTATCCTTGAAAATATCATCGCCTTCGTTTTGGATGAACTTCTTCAACATAGAGTAAGTAGGATAGATATTTTCAAAAGATGTAGCAGGGATTGCATTATATATTGTCGAATCGTGAGCATCAAAAGTAAGGATGCAATCTACACCGAGATTTTGAAGTTCTTCAAGTGCTTGCGCACAGTCGAGTGATTCTCTGCCTTTTCTCTTGTGCTGACGCGAGGAATAGAGAAGGGGCATAAGAACGGTTACACGGCTTGCTTTACCGCCAATAGCTGAAAGAACACGCTTGATATCGCGGAAGTGGTCATCGGGACTCATATGGTTTTCATAACCAAAGAGGTTATAGGTGCAGCTATAGTTACCAATATCGCAAAGGATATAAATATCTCTGCCTCTAACCGAATCTTTGATTTTTACTTTACCTTCACCGTTGCTGAAGCGTACTTCTTCAATCGGGATAATATAGCTATCGTCGCTATTGTCATTTCTAAGCTGTTTGATGAATTGGTTGACTTGTTCGCCGAGATGAGTACAACTCTGAAGGACGATAAGACCCATTTTTCCGTGACGTTGATTCTGTGCCATAATAACACTCCTTGATTTTGAAAAATTCATACACACATATTCTAACTAAAAAAGCAAGTTTTGTATATTGACTATTTGAACAAAACGAATATTAATTTTTTTACCTTTTGAAGAAAAATGTCAAAATTCGCAGGGAAGAACCATGGAAGGTTTGTACGCATAAACTTTAAAAATATTGATTGACAATATAAAAAGTATATGATATTATAGACTGAACAAATGAGAACAAAAGTTCGAAAAGGAGAAGATTATGGCGACAAAGGATAGCAAAAAAATTGCTCTTGAAACAGCCCTTGCTCAAATAGAAAAACAGTGTGGTAAAGGTTCTATAATGCGTCTTGGCGAAAATGCGGGAATGGAGATAAAAAGTGTTTCCACCGGTTCTCTTTCACTTGACGTTGCTTTGGGAATAGGTGGTGTACCCAAGGGAAGAATCATTGAAATTTACGGTCCTGAATCTTCGGGTAAGACAACACTTGCTCTTCATATAATCGCAGAAGTCCAAAAGGCAGGCGGCGAAGCTGCTTTTATTGACGCAGAACACGCACTCGATCCCATTTATGCAAGAGCATTGGGTGTTGATACCGATTCGCTCCTTGTTTCTCAGCCCGACTATGGTGAACAAGCTCTTGAAATCACAGAAGCTCTCGTTCGTTCGGGTGCTGTTGAAGTTGTCGTTGTTGACTCTGTTGCGGCGCTTGTTCCGAAGAATGAAATCGACGGTGATATGGGCGATTCGCACGTTGGTTTGCATGCAAGACTTATGTCTCAGGCGCTCAGAAAACTTTCCGGTGCTATTGCTAAGTCGAGCTGTATTGTTATTTTCATCAACCAGCTTCGCGAAAAGGTTGGTGTCGTTTACGGTAACCCCGAAACCACAACCGGTGGTCGCGCATTGAAGTTCTATGCATCTGTCAGACTTGACGTTCGCAAATCCGAACAGCTCAAGAATGGTACTGAAATCATCGGTAACCACGTAAAATGTAAAGTTGTAAAAAACAAGGTTGCTCCTCCTTTCCGTACCGCTGAATTTGACATTATTTACGGCAAAGGCATTTCCAAAGAAAGCGAAATCATCGAGCTTGGCATTAATTGTGGTGTTATCGACAAGAGTGGTTCTTGGCTTTCTTATAATGGCGAAAAGCTTGGGCAGGGTAAAGATAAAGTAAGAATGCTTCTCGAGGAAAACAAGGCGCTTGCCGAAGAACTTTCCACGAAGATTCTTGCTCATTACACCAATATCGGCGACGCTCCTGCGACTGTAAGCGCTGAAGATATTTACGGTGAAGAATAATACATGTATAAAGTAGAAGTTGTTCGCCACGACGAAAACAGCAATGAAGTTTTGGTTGTTTGTTGTGGCGAAAGATACCGAATAACCGTACATGATTTCGAAACGCTTGGTATCGAAGATGGTGATTCTATCGATGAAAGCGGAATTGAAATGCTTGTTCGGGCGGGAGAAAGATTATCTTGCATAAAAAAAGCTTTCGATTTTCTTTCATATGGTGATCTTTCGGAAAAACAGTTGAGAGATAAGTTGTCGAGGAAATTCGATAAAACTCTCGCCGAAGACGTTGCTGCGCTTTTTGTTGAAAGAGGGTATGTAAACGATCTCAATCTTGCAAAAAGATATGCGGAAACGTTTTATGAATTTAAGAATATGGGGATAAATCGAATTAGAAACGAACTTTTTCGCAGAGGTATATCCAAAGAAAATATTGACGATGCACTAAGCGAATATGAGTATGAGGATCAAACCGAGCGTATAAGGGAGTTCATAATTAAAAAATACGATTTATCCAGAATGAATGATATTAAATATCGCCAAAAAGTCTATTCGGGTGCATTAAGAGCCGGTTTTTCGGGTTCGGATATTGGCGATGTTATCAGAAATTTTGAAAGTGAGTTAGATTATGCCGATTAAAGTGGGATTTGTTTCCCTTGGTTGTCCCAAAAATTTGCTTAACACAGAAGTCATGCTTTCCTTACTCGTGAATGACGGTATGGAAATTGTTGCTGACGATATAGAGGCGGATGTTATTGTTATTAACACTTGTGCTTTTATCGAGAGTGCCAAAAACGAGGCCATTGATAATATACTTGATATTGCATGGCTTAAAAAGAATCGTTCTTTGAAAGGCATAGTTGTTACCGGATGCTTACCGCAACGTTATAAGGAAGAATTCCTTAAAGAACTTCCTGAAGTTAACTGTATTCTCGGAACTGGTTCTATTGAAGATATATGCGAAGCGGTAAAGGTTGCGTATAAAGGCGGTACATACAGCAGTTTCAAAAACGTTGACGAAGCACCTTTGGGTGGTGAACGTGTTATTACAACGCCCGATCATTTTGCTTACGTTCAGATTGCAGAAGGCTGCGACAACCGTTGTACATATTGCGTAATTCCCGATATTCGAGGTAAGTTCCGTAGCCGTAGTATGAACGATATTCTCGAAGAAGTTGAGAATCTTGCATCCATCGGAATTAAGGAAATTTGTCTTGTTGCACAGGATACAACACGCTATGGCGAAGATTTGTATGGCACGTATGCTCTTGATAGTTTGATTTCTGCAATTTCCGAAATCGAAGGAATTGAATGGATCAGAGTTCTTTATTGCTATCCCGACAGAATAACCGACGGATTAATAAATGAATTCAAAAATAACAAAAAGCTTCTCAAATATATCGATATGCCGATACAGCATATTAACGACGAAATATTGAAGAATATGAATCGTCGCGATACTACAGAAAGTATAAAAAATGTCATTTCGAAGCTTCGTTCCGAAGTTCCCAACATGGTTATTAGAAGCACGGTTATTGTCGGATTCCCCGGAGAAACAGCGAAGCATTTCAATGAATTACGCGCATTCTTAAAGGAAACAAAATTCGAACGTCTCGGTGTTTTTGAATATTCGAGAGAAGAAGGCACACCGGCTTATGATATGCCGAAGCAGGTTTCAGCCGATACCAAGAAAAAACGTTTGGACGCTATTATGAGTGACCAAAACCGCATCCATAATGATTTCAATGAAAAGTTTGTCGGCACAGAACTTAAAGTAATCTGCGAAGGATATGATACCGTTTCGGAATGTTTTTACGGACGTTCTTATGCCGATGCTCCCGATATTGACGGAAAAGTTTATTTTACTGCTCCGAAAAGAATCGGGGAAGGTGAGTTTGTGAACGTTAAAATTACCGAAGTTCTCGATTATGATCTTTTTGGTAAAGTTTGCTGATTTTGATTCAAGAGGTGTTTTATGAATCTTCCGAACAAATTGACGTTGGGCAGAATAATTGTTATACCGTTCTTTGTATTCTTTCTTGCCTACAATTTTTTTGAAAATCCCAATATAAGCCGCATAATTTCCGCATCACTGTTTATTTTGGCTTCCGTAACCGATTTTCTCGATGGATATCTTGCCAGATCGCGTAATTTAGTGACCGATTTCGGTAAGTTTATGGATCCTTTGGCGGATAAGTTTTTGATCTTGGGCGCAATGTTTGCGATTATCTTTTCTGACTATATTTTTAACTATAGTTCGGTAGATTTTCAAACGTATGTGTCCGTTGAAGTAATTAAACACCTGTTTTTCTGGACAGCGATTGTTGTTGTTTTTCGTGAATTGGCTGTCACTTCGATGCGTTTGGTCGTTTCGAAGTCAAGCGGCGCCGTGATAGCTGCGAGCAATTTGGGTAAAATTAAAACCGTAACCCAGATTGTCGGTGTTTCCGTTGTTATGTTGGAACCCGTGATCCTTCCGTTTTGCGGTGGTTGGATGACCCTTGTTGCTACGGTTGTTATGCTTTTCTTCACGATACTTTCGGGCTTTAATTACATAAAAACGTATTGGAAATTCATCAATACGAATAAATAAGGTGAACTTATGAAATTATTTAATACTCTTACAAGACAAAAAGAAGAATTTGTTGTTCGCAACGGCGAAGTTAAGATGTACGTTTGCGGACCTACTGTATATAATTATTTTCATATAGGCAATGCTCGTTGCTTTGTTGTTTTTGATATGTTGAGACGTTATCTTGAATATCGCGGAAATAAGGTTACGTTCGTACAGAACTTCACTGACGTCGATGATAAACTTATTCGTGCTGCAAAAGAAACGAACACAACCGTTCCTGAAATAGCTGAGAAATATATCAACGAATATTTCAAGGATGCCCGCGGACTTGGTGTCAACGATGCGACGATTCATCCTCGTGCTACCGAAAATATCGATAAAATCATCGAAATAGTCGAAAAACTTATCGAAAACGGCCATGCATACGTTTCGGGCAATGACGTATATTTTGATTCGCAAAGCGACGGAGAATACGGCAAACTTTCTCGTCACAACATGGAAGAACTTGAAGCTGGTGCCAGAATCGACGTTAATGAAATCAAAAAACATCCTTTTGACTTTGCTCTCTGGAAGGGTAGAAAAGAAGAAGGCGAAATATCTTGGCAATCTCCTTGGGGTGAAGGCCGTCCGGGTTGGCATATCGAATGTTCGGCTATGGTAAACAGATATCTCGGAACAGATATTGATATTCACGGTGGCGGTGTCGACCTTATATTCCCTCACCATGAAAATGAAATTGCACAGAGTGAATGTGCAACTGGATGCACGTTGGCAAGATTTTGGTTGCATAACGGTCATATTAACGTTGACAATAAGAAAATGAGCAAATCTGCTGGGAACTTCTTCCTTGTAAGAGATGCTGCGGGTAAATATGGCTATAAGGCAGTAAGATTTTTCCTTTTGGCATCTCATTATAGAAGCCCGATCAACTATACGGCAGAAACGCTCGAACAGGCGCTTGCAGCTGTTGAACGAATCAATAATTGCTTGAATAATGTTGATTTTGTTGCAAAAAATGCATCGGGTGAACTTTCCGAACGCGAAAAAGAAAGCGTTGACTTCCTTAATAAGAAAAAAGAAAGCTTCATCGAAGCGATGGACGATGACCTTAATACCGCGGATGCAATCGGTTTCCTCTTTGAAATGACAAGAGATATTAACGTTGTACTTTCTAACGGTGCTTCCAAAGAATATATTGATGTCGTTGAAGAAATTTATGTCCCCTTGTGCGAACTTTTGGGCTTTGGCAGGGAAGAAGACGACGTCGATACAGCATATATTGAAGAAATGATTCAAAAACGTGCCGACGCAAAGAAAGCAAAGAACTATGCCGAAGCCGATGCTATTCGTAACGAATTGCGCGAGCAGGGAATTATACTCGAAGATACTCCTCAGGGTGTTAAATGGAAAAAAGCTTAGAATTCATAAAGCGTAATTACAGTCCGTTGATTTTGGCATATCTCGGCGATTCGTATTATGAAACGTTGGCGAGGGAATATGTGGTTTCCGATGGAGACTGCTTGGTATCAAAAACCAACGAACGCATTAAACGTTTTATTACGGCGGTTTCGCAAAGTCAAATTGTTGACGTTTTGCTACCTATGCTTGATGAAACGGAAACTTGGTTTTATAAAACCGGTAGAAACGCAAGAAATACTCATCATTCAAAAAGTGCCGAGGCAGTTGAATATCGCAGAGCAACGGGGCTTGAATGTTTATATGGATATTTTTATTTATCCGGCAATCAACAACGTGCGAAAGAACTCTTTTTAATAGCCGCAAAGCATCAGGAACAAGAAGAGGTTTGATGATATGGTTAATCTTACCGAAAAAGAAAAAGAAGTATACAAGTTTATATCGGAATGTCTTGAAAAGAACGGATATGCTCCTTCTGTAAGAGACGTTTGTGCCGCAGTAGGAATGAAATCTACTTCTTCAGTGCACGAATACATACGTCGACTTGAAGCAAAGGGATATATAAAAAAATCTTCTGGTAAAAGCCGTGCCTTGACAATAGAAGGCGGTGTTCAAAGTGAATCCGCAAAAATGAAAAAGGTTCCGATTTTGGGAAGAGTAACTGCGGGTCAACCAATTTTAGCTGTTGAGAATTATGAAGGTTACGTTGATTTTCCCGCAACCATGGCGAAAGGTAAGGCGAATCTTTTTGCGTTGCGTGTTATGGGAGAAAGTATGATTGAAGCCGGTATTCTCGACGGTGATATTGTAGTTGTTGAAAGTAAGCAGTATGCCGATAACGGTGAAATCGTTGTTGCTATGATTGATGACGAGGCAACTGTTAAACGCTTTTTCCGAGATAACGGAAGAATCCGTTTGCAACCCGAAAATCATACGATGCAACCGATATACAGCAAAGAAGTTACGGTTCTCGGTAAAGTAATTGCGAATTTTAGGTTTTATTAATAGAATAAAATCTGTCTGATCGTCCCATGAATAAAATGCACAAATTTATTTGAGAAAAAGTTAATATTTTTTCTCTTTTGCTATTGACATAGCGGTTCGGTTTGTGGTATTCTAATCGGGCGGTTGCAGACGATCCATTAGCTCAGCCGGTAGAGCACATGACTTTTAATCATGGTGTCCGGAGTTCGATTCTCCGATGGATCACCAAAAGCCGAACACTTCAAAAGAGTGTTCGGCTTTTTCAATAAGCGAGGTTAGTTATGAATACATCTAAAATCATCAATACTGAAATTACAATGGAAAACGGTTCGGTCATTAAGCTTGAATTATATCCCGAAGTTGCTCCGATCACCGTTGAAAACTTTGTTAAATTGGTTAACGAAGGTTTTTATGACGGATTGATCTTCCATAGAGTTATCTCCGGTTTTATGATTCAGGGCGGTGATCCCAACGGAACCGGTATGGGCGGTCCCGGATATTCTATCAAGGGCGAATTTGCAATAAACGGTATTAAGAACGACCTTTCCCACAAAAGAGGCGTGATTTCTATGGCTCGCTCTATGGGATATGATACCGCAGGAAGCCAGTTCTTCATTTGCCATGCTGACAGCACTTTCCTTGATGGTCAGTATGCGGCTTTCGGTAAGGTTATCGAAGGTATCGAAACTGTTGATGGAATAGCTTCTGTTGCAACGGATTTCAGAGATATGCCTTATGAACCGCAAGTGATGAAAACAGTTAAGATTGTTTGATGTTTTTAATATAGGGGAACTATTATGTTAGAAAAGTTTTTGCCGAGAATCGATTTTGATTCTTATGAGGATTTCAAAACTAATTATAAAGTAAATATCCCTGACGGCTTCAATTTCGCCTATGATATCGTTGATGCTTGGGCAGAGCAGGATTCAGAAAAGCCGGCTTTGTTGTATTGCAACGATTTTGGCGAACGCCGTATGTATACATTTGCGGAGCTCAAGAATCTTTCGAACAGCGCCGCTAATTTCTTTATTTCGAAAGGAATAAAGAAGGGCGATAGAGTTATGCTTATGCTCAAGCAGAGAGTCGAAGCTTGGATTTGTATTTTGGCTCTTTGTAAGATTGGTGCTGTATGCATTCCCGCAACCTTTCAGTTGACGGAAAAAGATATTGTATATCGCTGTAATTCTGCAAAAGTTAAAATTATCGTTGCGGTTGATGACGCACATATTATTTCGGCAATCAACAGTTCGAGACCTCAATGTGTAACACTTCAAAATGTTGCAATTGTCGGTGAAAATATCCCCGAAGGATGTATTGATTTCAGAAGTGAATATGCGAAACACAGCAGCGAATTGGAACGTATTCCGAACGATGTCAAGGATCCGATGCTTTTGTATTTCTCGTCCGGCACAACAGGTATGCCTAAGATGATATTGCATAACTTTGCATATCCCATCGGACATATACTCACTGCTAAATATTGGCAGAGAGTTGAAGAAGGCAAACTTCATCTCACAATGTCCGATTCCGGTTGGGCAAAGTTTGCTTGGGGTAAGATTTACGGTCAATGGATCTGTGGTGCCGTTATCGTCGCGTATGACAACGAAAAGTTCGATGCGCCAAATACGCTTGAACTCATCCAAGAAATCAAATTGACGACGTTCTGTGCGCCTCCTACTATATTCAGATTCCTTATAAAAGAAGATATTTCGAAATATGATTTTTCTTCGATAAAGCATTGCTGTATTGCGGGTGAACCGTTAAACCCCGAGGTTTTCAATAAGTTCAAAGAACTTACGGGATTGACGTTGACCGAAGGTTTTGGTCAGACCGAAACTCCTGTAATTTTGGCTAATTTTGAAGGTATTCCGATAAAACCTGGCTCTACAGGTAAACCTTCGCCTGATTTCGACGTTGATATCGTTGATGAAAACGGCAATAGCTGTGAAGACGGTATTGTCGGCTCGATTGTTATTAAAAATCTTTCGGAATATTATCCTGCGGGCTTGTTCCAGGGTTATCAGGAAGACGAAGCTGCAAACGCAAGAGCATTCGTTAATGATTGTTATAACACCGGTGATACGGCTTGGCGTGATGCTGATGGATATTATTGGTTCGTTGGCAGAAATGATGACGTAATTAAATGTTCGGGATATAGAATCGGACCGTTCGAAGTCGAAAGCGCTTTGATGACACATCCTTCCGTTCTCGAATGTGCAGTTACTGCGGCGCCCGACCCCGTCAGAGGTCAAGTTGTAAAGGCAACGATCGTTCTTGCAAAGAACTACGTTGCTAGTGATGAGCTCAAAAAAGAAATTCAAAATCACGTTAAAAAGGTTACTGCGCCTTATAAATATCCGAGAATTGTTGAATTCGTTACCGAACTCCCGAAGACGGTAAGTGGTAAGATCAAGCGTTCTACAATAAGAAAAAACGATGATAATTGAGAAAATTTATTCAAAGTCGGCAATTATAATTAAAGTTATATTTTCTTTGATGTTGGCGCCGATGTACGTTTTGTTTTCTTCACTTATGAATATCGAAGACGGTTTTATGTATATAATACTTTCGGTGGTTCCGATAGCGTGTTTATATACATTGCCTTATTGGGTATCTCTTGTGTATATTAAGAAATATCAGTCTAAAGCGATAGGAACATACGTCTTTTTCGACTCTGTTTCCTGTCTCCTTCCTGCTTTTTCGGGAATTCTCATTACGGAGATTATAATTACCGTTGTAAACGGAAAAACTCTTGCGGATGGAATTACAACGCTCATATTTACATCAATATTTGTTATAATTTCGCTGATTTTTTGGCTGCTTTATTTTATATTTGGAAAAATGAAATAAAACCGCCCTTAGCTCAGCCGGATAGAGCAACGGATTCCGATTCCGTAGGCCGGGGGTTCAAATCCCTTAGGGCGGGCCATAATGAGCCGATTGTGAAAACAATCGGCTTTTCTTTTTGGGGGGATTTTTAGGTTGATATTCACAAAAATATACCACAATAAATTGTATTTTGACACATTGATTCTATTGACAAGACAATAAATATTGTATATAATTATTATGCTGTAGCACAACTGACGGAAATTGCGGATAACCGCAAGGGAGTGTTATGGAATATAGCCGACCGTCTGGGCAAATCAGCAATACTGATTTGTCCTTTTATTTTTACATATCGGAGGTAATACTATGGAACATAATAATTGGAATGGTTTTAAGGGCGAACTTTGGAAACAGGAAATAAACGTTCGTGATTTCATTCAAAATAACTATGAAGAATATTGCGGTGACGACAGTTTCTTGGCAGAAGCAACTGATCGTACAAAAGCACTCTTCAAAAAACTTCAATCACTTTTCGCATTAGAAAGACAGCTCGGCGGTGTTTTGGATATTGATACCGATACGGTTTCTTCACTCACAGCGTATGCACCGGGTTATTTGGATAAAGAAAATGAATTGATTGTCGGTTTGCAGACGTCAAGACCGTTAAGAAGAGGCCTCAATCCTTTCGGCGGTATGCGTATGGTTCGTCAGGCATGTGAAGCTTATGGATATAACGTAAGCCGTAAGGTACAGGAAGAATTTACCTTCAGAACAACACATAATGACGGTGTTTTCAGAGCATATACCGATGAAATGCGCGCTGCAAGAAAAAGTCACGTAATTACCGGTCTCCCCGATGCATACGGACGAGGCAGAATTATCGGTGACTACCGCAGAGTAGCACTTTACGGTATCGATAAGCTTATTGCAGAAAAGAAAAAAGATAAAGCTAATCTTGCAAATAAAACTTTTGACGCAGAACAGGTTCGCCTTAGCGAAGAACTTTTCCAACAGATAACGTTTTTGAGCTATTTGAAGGAAATGGCGGCGATGTATGGTTATGATATAAGCCAACCCGCTTCCAACGCAAGAGAAGCTATTCAATGGACATATTTTGCTTATCTCGGTGCAATCAAGGAACAAAACGGCGCGGCAATGTCTTTGGGCAGAGTCAGTACGTTCTTTGATATCTATATTCAGCGTGATATTAATAACGGTCTTCTTAACGAAGAAGGTGCACAGGAATTGATCGACGACTTCGTTATGAAGCTTCGTATGGCACGTCACTTGCGTACCCCTGAATATAACGAACTTTTCGGCGGCGATCCTATGTGGATTACCGAAGCTGTCGGCGGTATGGGTGAAGACGGAAGATCTCTTGTTACAAAGAGCAGTTTTAGAATCCTTCATACACTCTATACTCTCAGTTCTTCTCCCGAACCTAACTTGACTATACTTTGGTCGAATTCTTTGCCCGAAAACTTCAAGAAGTTCTGTGCAAAGGTGTCGATTGATACCGATTCTATTCAGTATGAAAACGATGACGTTATGCGTCCCGTATATGGCGACGATTACGCTATCGCTTGCTGTGTTTCTGCAATGAAGGTTGGTAAGCAGATGCAGTTCTTCGGTGCGCGTTGCAATCTTCCCAAACTTCTTCTCATAGCTATTAACGGTGGTTACGACACCACTTCGAAGATGCATATCGGTCCTCAAATGCCCGTTCTCGATACCAATAAACTTGATTATAACGAGGTTATGGAAAGATTTGACGTGTATTTGAAATGGCTCTGCGGTTTGTATGTAAATACAATGAATGTAATCCACTATATGCACGATAAATATGCATACGAAAAGACTCAAATGGCTTTGCACGATACTAACGTTGATCGTTTCATGGCGTTTGGCGTTGCAGGTCTTTCCGTAATTGCCGATTCTTTCAGCGCAATTAAATATGCGAACGTAAAACCTGTCAAGAACGAAGAGGGCTTTATTGTCAATTTCGAAACTAATGGAGAATTCCCAAAATTCGGTAACGATGATGACCGTGTTGATACAATCGCAAAGGAAATGGCTCATAACGTTATAACCGAATTGCGCAAGACTCCTGCATACAGAAATGCAATTCATACACTTTCTGTTCTTACAATCACTTCTAACGTTATGTACGGTAAGAATACAGGCGCAACTCCCGATGGCAGAGAAGCTTCTGCACCTTATGCACCCGGAGCGAACCCGATGCACAACCGTGAAGAAAACGGCGCCCTCGCTTCGCTTAACTCGGTTGCAAAGATTTCCTATGACGATTGCCGTGACGGTATTTCCAATACCTTCTCGATAACGCCCGATGCACTCGGCAGAGATGATTCTGAACGTGTTGTCAACCTCGTTTCTATTCTCGATGGCTATTTTGCGAAGAAGGCACATCATATTAACGTTAACGTTATGACGAGAGAACTTCTTATGAAGGCATACGAAAATCCCGAAGATTATCCTAACCTCACAATTCGTGTTTCGGGCTATGCAGTTAACTTCAACAAGCTTTCCCGTGAACAGCAACGTGAAGTTATAAGCCGTACCTTCCACGAAGCGATATGAACGAAATAATATACGGAAAAATTAATTCGATACAGAGCCTCGGTACCTTAGACGGTCCCGGGGTTCGCTTCGTTGTTTTTACACAAGGTTGTAACCTTCGTTGCGGCTGCTGTCATAACCCAGACACATGGAATTTCTCGGAAGGAACGGAAATTTCTTCGGAAGAAATAATCAAAAAGGCAGTTCGTTTCAAAGAATATTTCGGAAAAGACGGCGGAATTACCGTTTCGGGCGGAGAACCTTTGTTGCAACCGAAGTTTGTGAACGATATTTTTGTTCGAGCACATCAAGAGGGAATAGACACCTGTCTTGATACTTCGGGAAGTATATTGAACGACGATATAAAAAATCTTCTTTCAAACGCCGACAGAGTTTTGCTCGATATTAAATATACTAACGACGATGACTATAACAAATATGTTGGCTGTAGTATTGCAAAGCCCTTGGCTTTCCTTGAATATCTAAATGAACAATCAATTCCAACAACAATTCGTCAGGTTATAATACCCGAGCTTAACGATAATGAAGAAAACATTTCTAAACTTAATGAATTGAAAAACAAGTTTTCTTGTATCGGAAAAATCGAGCTATTGCCTTTCAAAAAGATTTGCAAAGTCAAATACGATAAACTCGGAATTGAGTTTCCTTTTGAAAAATATTCGACACCGACAAAAGAATCAATTAATAAACTTCAATGTATGTTATAAAATAAAGGGGATCATATGAGTTTAGCATTAAAAACATTTTTTGTTTTACTAATAATTTTAGCTTTAGGCATTTTTATAACATTAGAATGTTTAGACGTTATCAAATGGACAAAGCATTTTTCTAGATTTGTTTTGGTCAGAAAAATCACCGCAATTGTACTTCTTGTAGTTATAGCCATACCTTTTTTAAGATACGCTTGGCCTTTTAATATATCAGTTGAGTTCGAAGAATTTGCTCAACTCAAATCAAAAGAACAAATAATCAGTGTCGATGAAAATGATGATTGGTACTGTATCTATGATATTGGTTGGTTTTCGGAATATAGCAATACCTCGTATTGGGGTTGGCCTAGATATGAAGTTGAGGGTGGATACCCTGAATTAGAGCTTGATAAATATACATATCTAATTTCTTTTGAAAGAAAAGTTATTAGTCTAAGTTACAATGTCTGGGACTGTAAAGAGCCACCTATCGTTGATTTGGGCAAGTCTACAAAGTGGGGTACTGCGGTATTATCGGATGAAATTACGCCTAATGTAATATATGTATACCGTTTCCCTAAAAAAGCAATTGATAATATAAATGTTACTAAATATGCAGACTAATCTCCCCACAATCACTCGACAAAAAAGGAATCCACGAAAAAGTGGATTCCTTTTATAATGATATTTGATTGAGAAGATATTCACTATTTCAACTTTTCAATCATTTCAATAAGCTTTGCGACGGCAGGAGTAGGCGGTATGTTTTTATGAGTGCAAAGACCTATACTTCTTTTGGGCATTTCAAAGTCTGTTTTAAGTTTGAACACGTTCATATCTTCTAAATTTGAGGAATATTCTTCGGTGACACAAGCGATTCCGAGATTTTTACTTGCAAAATCAAAAAGAAGGTCGTGAGAACCAAGTTCGAATTCGGGCTTTAATTTTATGCCGTGTGCATTAAAGAAATTGTCGGTGATACGTCTTGTATTTGATTTGGGTTCAAGCATAACGAGTGGAAGGGAAGCGATGTCCTTCATCGAGAGGACTTTATCTTTTAGATATGAGTATTTACTGCCTGCAATAAAAACTTCGTGAAGGTTTTCGATTTCACGGATCGAAATATCCTGATAATGAGCGTTTTCGATAGGGAGATTGACAAAGGCAACGTCGGTTTTACCTGCACTCAATCGTTTTAACGTTTCGCTTGTAACACGGTTGACGATTTCGATTTTGATATTAGGATAGGTATTATGGAATTTCTCAAGAAAAGATATGAGGAAGTGTCTAGTTAACGTATCGCCTGCGCCGATTCGTAAACTGCCTTCATCAAGAGTTTTCATACGTTCAAAAAGACTTTCGGCGTTCTCGATTTCGTCTAACGAACGTTTTGCGTAACCATAAAGAAGTTCGCCGTGCGAAGTGAGTTTTGCACCCTTTCTGCCTCTTACAAATAGCGCGATACCGAGTTCGTCTTCAAGAGAACGGATTTGTTGGCTTACCGCACTTTGCGTTATGAACAGACGTTTTGCGGCTTCGGAAAAGCTTCCTGCATCGGCTGCGACGCAAAATATTTTGTATTGTTCCAATTTCGTATTCATAAGTACACCTTATATATTCCATTATTAATAATTGTTTGACTTATGTTTGAAACTATAATATAATAGTTAAGTAAATTTGTCAATATATTTTGGAGGACAAAATGGAAGAAAGACTTATTGGTACAATTTCCCGTGGTGTCAGAGCACCTATCATCAGACAGGGAGACGATATTGCATCTATCGTTGCTGAAAGCGTACTCGCTGCCGCAGAAAGCGAAAACCTTGAAATTCGCGACCGTGACGTAGTTGCTGTTACCGAAGCAGTTGTTGCTCGTGCACAGGGTAACTATGCTACTGTTGACCAGATTGCTGAAGATATAAAGAGCAAGTTCCCCGAAGGAACTTTCGGTGTTATTTTCCCGATCCTTTCTCGTAACCGTTTTGCAATCTGCCTTAAGGG
>JAZOSQ010000061.1:0-24344 GCA_045657245.1 Eubacteriales bacterium
GTTGGATTGCCAATTCGGGTGGTACGTGCCGCCTTGATTCGTACCGACAACGAGCATAAGTTGGGCGCACTTCTTCCCTTCTATCGTCGTCAGCGGTTTTATGTTTCTCCCCGATGAATCGAACACGGAATCGCGGTGAAGGTCGATAACAAACTTAATCGACGGATTTTTTGCAAGTATCTTTTTAATGCCTTTTTGTGCATTTATATAGGAATGGCTGTAATCACCTTTATCGTACATCGTTTCGTCGTGCAGAACGGGGATTCCGAGCGATTCAAGTTCGTTTTTAAGTACCTCGCCTATATGTACGACCGTCTTCTCCTTTTTTTCGGAACGAAACGGTTCGTCGGGGGAATAATATTCCTTGCCCGATTCAAGATAACTCTCTGTACCGTGTGTATGAACGATAAGCACAAGCGGTGAATTTTTCGGGATAGTTCCTGTTATCGGGAACGATTTTTTCAGGTAATCGTTCAGATTGACGTTGAAGTCGGTTTTGTTTAAAAGGTTCAGTTTCGCTTTTTCACCGACAGAATACCAAGAAAGGTTGTTCGAAAACACAGGTAGGTCATCTTTGCTCGGAGAGGACGGTATTTCAGGTTCGGGCTCGTTTTCCGGTTCTTTTTCGGGTTCGAGCGATTCGGCGGGCGGTTCTGACGGCGTGGATTCGGGTTCGATTATTTCGGGTTCGGTCGACATTTGAAGACCCGAGCCGAGCGAAAAGTTCGGGGGTTCTTCCGCCATTACCGTCGTACCGCCGAAAATCGAATTGATTTTCTTTGCGTTAGGACGGGGCAGAGTTTTCACGAACTGCGGTATCGCATAAAACACCGATGCGAGTAACGCTATGCCAAGTAAAAGGCAGACAGCTTTCGTTATTGCTTGTCTTTGGGTTACGGTTAATCTTCTTCTCATTTTTATCACTTCCTCGAAAAATTATATGCTCGCGGAAGCTTGATTATGACTGTTTTTAATCAATAAATTCAGAGATTTCGGAAATATCCATATTATGCACCGCAATATTTATTGCCGTCGCAAGAAGTTTCGCCGTTGATTGCGCGATTATATCGTTATCCTTCGGGGTCACGAAATTTGTTGTTTCTTCGCTGTTTAATATCTTCGAAATTGCATTTTCGAAGTTTTCGTTATCGTTGCCGCAATATTCTTCGAGTAGGTCATAGGCAAGTGTTGCGGCATCGACGACGGTCGGAACACCGATTGAGATCACGGGCGCTTTAAGATATTCCGAGTCAAGCGTATGACGTTTATTCGAAACGCCCGAGCCGGGCGAAATTCCTGTGTTTGAAAGCTGAACCGTCGTTGCGAGTCGGCTCAATTTTCTTGAAGCAAGTGAATCGATCAGAATAACGCATTTCGGTTTTATGCTTTCGGAAACGCTTTTTATTATTTCTGCGCTTTCGATTCCCGTTTGTCCGAGAACACCCGAAGCTATCGCCGCAAGCGAGCCGAATCCGACGTTTTCATACAACACAGAATCCATTGTTTCGATATGGCGGGTGACAAGAAGTTTTTTCACGGTTCTCGGCCCTAACGAATCGGGTGTTATCGCCTCGTTACCAAGTCCTGCAACAAAAACACAGCCATTACCTTTCGGAAGAAGGAGAGAAATCTCGTTTGCCAAGATTTTTGCGATATTGTTGAATCTTTCTTTTTCGTATTTCCAAACGGCACCGATATCGACCGTTATATATTTCCCCGCGCTTTTGGCCGAAAGACGTTCGCCTTCTCCTTTCATAACCTCTGCTTCGGTGATCGTTATCCCGTTTTTTGTGGTTTCTTTTACGATTATCCCCGAGTTTTCGCCATGGAGTTCATGGACTTCCATAGCAAGATCGGTACGTTTTTTGAACATATTTCCCTATCCTCACACGTTTTTTCTTTTTATTTTTCCTATATTGAAATTTTTTTATACTTTTTTGCAAATACCTATTGCAAAAGATGAAAAAGTATGTTATGATGTAACGGTTCCAAAATACGAATGGGAGGTGCAAGTGCATGCCTAACATCAAATCTGCTAAAAAGCGTGTAAAAGTTACCGAAGTTAAGACGCTTCAGAACAAGATGTTCAAATCTGCTATGAAGACTTCTGTTAAGAAGTATAAAGCTGCTGTTGCTGAAGGCGACAAGGCTCTCGCAGAAAAGACATATCTCGAAGCTGTCGGCATGGTAGACAGGGCTGTTTCCAAGGGCATTATTCACAAGAACAATGCTGCTCACAAGAAGAGCCAGTTCACTAAGCTTCTCAACGGTTTAGCTTAATTTATAATTTAAGGTGACGGTTTCGTTGCCTTAAATGATTTGCGGGTGTAGTTCAATGGTAGAATTCCAGCCTTCCAAGCTGGCCGCGCGGGTCCGATTCCCGTCACCCGCTCCAAATATGTGCCTTTAGCTCAGCTGGATAGAGCAACTGCCTTCTAAGCAGTAGGTCGGGGGTTCGAGTCCCTCAAGGCACGCCATATATGGTGGCTGTAGCTCAGCTGGTTAGAGTACCAGGTTGTGGCCCTGGGGGTCGCCGGTTCGAACCCGGTCAGCCACCCCAAAAAATCCAAGTCGACTGACTTGGATTTTTACTTTTTACTTCTTCCCTCTTACCTCTTACCTCAAAAAACTACAACAGAGGATTTTCGGGGAAAAATAAGTTTTGAATATATAAAAAGCGCTTTGATTTTTCAAAGCGCTTTTTTGTCGGGGTGATTTATATTATAATTTTCCGATATCGTTATCGGTGATAAGCTTGAAGCCGGCGTTCGAAAGAATCGATTCCGCTTCTTCGTTTTCTTCGACTCGCAAAACAACGTATGCATGTTTTTCGGTTCTTGCCATAAACGCATAAAGATATTCGACGTTGATTCCCGCATAGTCAAGGGCGTTGAGCGCCGAAGTGAGTTGACCGGGTTCGTCGCCGATTTTAACGCCGACAACGTTGATCGTCTTGAAAAGATATCCGTTTTCGGTCAAAACCTTTTCTGCCGACATATTATCGTTTACAACGATTCTCAAAATACCGAAATCCTGAGTTTCGGCAATAGAAAGAGCTCTAAGATTAACATTGTTTTTGGCAAGTATATCCGTCACAGACGCCACACTTCCCTTTTTATTCTGAATAAATACGGTTAATTGCTTGATTGCCATAATTTTTGCCCCTTTCTATTATATAAGTTTTCTCTTATCGACAACACGAACGGCTTTGCCTTCGCTTCTTGCGATGGTCTTCGGAGGAACGAGATGGACGGTGGGATTGATACCCAACATTGTCTTCATTGCGTTCGCAAGAGATTTTTCCATAGCGAGAACTTCGCTCACCTTATCGGTGAACTGTTCGGGAGTCATTTCAACGTTTACGTCGAACGTATCGTTATTCTTGACACGGTCAACGACGATTTGATAGTTGGGTTGGTAACCTTCGTTAAGAAGCACGGTTTCAATCTGGCTCGGGAAGACGTTTACACCGCGAATTATGAGCATATCGTCGGTTCTGCCCATAGGTTTCGCCATTTTAACCAAGGTACGACCGCAAGAACATTTTTCACGCGAAAGTACACAAATATCACGGGTACGGTAACGGAGAAGCGGGAACGCATCTTTATCGAGAGAGGTGAAAACAGGTTCACCCTTCGAGCCCTCGGGAAGAACTTCTCCTGTATCGGGGTCGATGATTTCTGCATAGAAATGGTCTTCGTTGGCGTGCATACCCGTCTGTTCGCTACATTCGAATGCAACACCGGGACCGCTTGTTTCGGTAAGACCGTAGATATCATACGCCTTGATGCCGAGAGTTTCTTCGATACCCTTACGCATTTCCTCTGTCCAAGGTTCTGCACCGAAAATACCCGCCTTCAAGGGAATATCTTCGGGCTTATATCCCTGTTCCTTCAAGGATTCGCCGAGATATGCCGCATAGGAAGGAGTGCAACAGAGAATTGTCGCGCCCAAATCGGTCATGAACTGAATCTGACGTTCGGTATTACCCGAAGACATCGGCAAAGTCAAACAACCGACCTTATGAGAACCACCGTGGAGTCCCGCACCACCTGTGAAAAGACCGTATCCGTATGCAACCTGACAAACATCTTTATTGCTTCCGCCTGCGGCAACGATTGCTCTTGCACAGCAATCCTCCCACAAGTCTACGTCATTCTGGGTATAGAACGCGACAACGCGACGTCCTGTTGTGCCCGAAGTTGAATGGATACGAACACATTCATCAAGAGGTTTCGCCAAAAGACCATAGGGATATGCATCGCGCAAATCCGCTTTAGAGATAAACGGAAGCTTATGAAGGTCTTCGATGCCTTTGATATCTTCGGGTGTTACACCCTTTTCGTCCATAAGGTTACGATAATAGGGCACGTTTTCATAGACGTGTTTGACCTGTTTTACAAGTTTTTCCGACTGAAGCTTTTTCATTTCTTCGGCGGACATTGTTTCGATTTCTTTTTGGAAGTAGTTTTGTGCCATTGGGAATCATCCTTTCGAATTTTCGTTTTTGCTTGATAGTTTTTGTTAACCAAAATACAAAAAGTCCTCTGTATTCCGATTAAGAACACAGAGGACGAGAAAATCGAATCCCGTGGTACCACCTCAGTTCGCCGTCACCTCACGATGACGACCTTATCAAGTACTGACATACCTTAGTTCTATGACGGGAACTCCCGTTGCATCCTACTTAAGATTTCTCTTGTTCAGCGCACTGCTAACAGAATGAATTCAAAATGGTTTTCCCTTTTGCCTCGCACCGACCGGCAACTCTCTGGAAGGTTCTTTCCAAATCTACTTGTTTCTGATCATCGCATTTGACGCAATTCATCTTGCGTGTACTTCATTATATTACCATAATTTTTAATTGTCAAGAGTTTTTTATATTTTTTTCAAGCGTAAAAAAGGAATCGGTTTTTGCCGATTCCTTTCTTTTTTTATTTTTGGAGTTTTTCCATATCGTTTTTACGAATTTCAACACGTCTTACCTTACCGCTGATGGTTTTGGGAAGTTCGGTCACAAATTCAACGATTCTGGGATATTTATAGGGTGCGGTATGTGTTTTTACATATTCCTGAATTTCTTTCTTCAATTCGTCGGAGCCCTCTTTTCCCTTGACAAGTACGATAGTCGCTTTTACGATTTGACCGCGAACTTCATCGGGAACGGGAGTGATTGCACATTCCAAAACGTAAGGCAATTCCATAATAACGCTTTCGATTTCGAACGGTCCGATACGATAACCCGAAGATTTAATAACGTCATCGATACGTCCGACGTACCAAAGATAGCCGTCTTCGTCCATCGTCGCTTGGTCGCCGGTATGATAATAACCGTCGTACCATACGTCGTTTGTCTTTTCTTCGTCGAGATAATATCCGATGAACAATCCGCAAGGAACGTTTTCTTTTGTACGGATACAGATTTCGCCGACGTCACCTGTTTTACATTCGTTTCCGTCGGGATCCAAAAGCACAACGTCATAAAGGGGACTGGGTCTACCCATAGAACCGATTCTCGGTGTCGAGCCAACGAAGTTTGCGATAGAAAGCGTTGTTTCGGTCTGACCGAAGCCCTCCATAATGGTGAGTCCCGTCGCTTTTTTGAACTGATTGAATACTTCGGGGTTGAGCGCTTCGCCTGCGGTTGTAGCGTATTCGATGGAAGAAAGGTCGTATTTCGAGAGGTCTTCCTTGATGAAGAAGCGGTACATTGTGGGAGGCGCACAGAAGGTTGTGATTCCGTATTTTGCGAACATCGGAAGAATGTCGTCGGAATGGAATCTATCGAAGTCATAGGTGAATATAGCTGCTTCGCAGAGCCACTGACCGTACAATTTACCCCAAAGAGCTTTACCCCAGCCGGTATCGGAAATTGTGAAGTGCAATCCGTCGGGATTTACGTTATGCCAATGCTTTGCAGTGGGATAATGACCCAATGCATATTTATAAGAATGGGTCGCGATACGGGGATAACCCGTTGTACCCGATGTGAACAACATAAGCATCGGATCGTTTCCGCAGGGGGTGTTTTCGGTGCGGTAATAATGGGTGCTGAAGCGTTCCATTTCGACGTTGAAATCGTTCCAGCCGTCTTTTTTGCCGCCGACCAAGATCTTGAGCATTTCGGGAAACTCGTTTGCCGCCTTTTCCGCTTCGAGAGAAACGTCACCGTCTGCGGTACAAACGATTGCTTTTACTTTTGCGGCCTTATATCTATATGTAAAATCGTGTTCGACAAGTTGGTTTGTCGCAGGGATTGCGATCGCACCGATCTTATGAAGTGCAAGCATACAGAACCAGAATTGGTAATGACGCTTAAGCACGAGCATTACGGTATCGCCTTTTTTGATTCCCAACGATTCGAAATAGTTTGCGGTCTTTGAGGAATATTTCTTGAGATCGCCAAACGTGAATTTGCGGTCGGATTTATCGTTCGCAACCCACATCATTGCGAGTTTATCGGGGGACTTTTCTGCGATTGCGTCAACACAGTCGAAAGCAAAATTGAACTTATCGTCGTTTTTGAAGCTTATTCCATTGAATACGCCGTTTTCATCATAGGTCGATTCGACAAAATTATCGGCAACGGTTGTCTGTTCTTTTTCCTTTTCGTTCGCTTTCGGTGCAACGTAGGGTGTTTCGGGGTATTCTTCGTTGACCTGACCGTCTTGGGGGTTAAGAACGACAGCGTGGAATTCGCAACCGCCTTCGCTGACAGCAATCATACCATGGGGGATTTGGCTGTTATAAAAAATCGAGTCGCCTTCGTTGAGAACGTCGATATGGTTACCGACCTGAACCTTCAAAGAGCCCTTAACGATAACGTCGAACTCTTGTCCCTTATGGGAACTGAGCTTTATGGGCACATCCTGTTCTTCGGGGAGATAAGGGAACTTAACCAAGAAGGGTTCGGCAAGTTTTTCTTTGAATTTGGGGGCAAGGTTGTTATATTCGACACCGTGCTGTTTTAAGATCTTAAGACCTTCGCCTTTTCTTGTTATGGAGAAGGAGCTTAACGTTGTACTTGTACCGTCGAGAAGGTCGACAACTTCAACACCGCACGCTTTTGCGCATTTATAAATGAAGGTGAAGCTGAAGTCGGTTTTTCCTTCTTCCAAAACCTTATAATCTTCAAGCGATACACCCGTGAGCTTTGCAAGTTCTTCCTGTGTATATCCCTTTGCTTCGCGCAGTCCTTTGATTCTTCCTGCGACTTCTTTCAAACTGTAATCCATTTTCTTTTCCCTTTCTTCGTTTAATGGTTACTAATTCGAATAAAACAAAAACTCGTCTCAAAAGAAACCTTTGAGACGAGTTATTAACCCGCGGTACCACTCAAATTACGGAAAAGATTCCGTCACTTTGTGAGCTCAATCAAGCTCTTTGCTTTAACGCAGCATTACGGAAGGAGTCTACTTGCTTTCGCTTTCGGTCCTCCGACTCAGAAGTGATAAGTCATTGGAATGTTCCGCCATTGTCTCGCACCGTCCGACAACTCTCTGAAAGCATCACGTTCCGACCGTCTTCATCATAGTCGTTATTGTGATATTCAAATTATGTTACTTTGGATTATACTCATGTAAAGACGAATTGTCAAGAGTTTTTTCGAATTTTTTGATATAAACGCGTTCTATTCTCTACGTGAGTGCTTATTTTTTGAGTCCAAGCTGTTCGACGGACATATCTCTCATTTTATATTTGAGAATCTTACCCGCCGCATTCATCGGGAATTCGTTCACGAAAATGAAATATCTCGGAACCTTATGTCTTGCGATGTATGCATTACCAAATTCCTTCATTTCGTTTTCATCGGAGGTTTCGCCCTTTTGAAGAATTACCCAAGCGCAACATTCCTCGCCGTATCTTTCGTCGGGAACACCGACAACCTGTACGTCGCGGATTTTGGGGTTTGTGAGATAGAATTCTTCGATTTCGCGAGGATAGAGGTTTTCACCGCCACGGATTATCATATCCTTAAGACGTCCCGTAACCTTATAATATCCGTCGGGAGTGCGACAGCAGATATCACCCGAATGCAACCAACCGTCAGCATCGATTGCCTGTGCGGTCGCTTCAGGCATTTTATAATAACCCTTCATTATATTGAAGCCGCGTGCGACAAATTCACCGCTTTCGCCGTCGGGAAGCTCGTTTCCTGTTTCGGGGTCGATAATCTTACATTCAACACCGGGGAACGCGCTGCCGACCGTTTCGACGCGGTGGTCAAGGTCTTCGTTAACTTCACCCATTGTACAACCGGGAGATGCCTCGGTCTGACCGTAAACCGAAATAATTTCGCGCATATTCATTTCTTTGGCCGCACGGCGCATCAAGTCTGCGGGGCAATTTGCACCCGCCATAATGCCCGTTCTCATATACGAAAAGTCGGTTTTTGCGAAATCGGGGTGACCGAACATCGCGATGAACATTGTCGGAACACCGTTAAAGCAGGTTATACGTTCGTCGTTTACACAAGCAAGAGATGATTTCGGCGAGAAATAAGGTATCGGACAGAGAGTACCGCCGTGAGTCATAATAGACGTCATCGAAAGCACCATTCCGAAGCAATGGAACATCGGAACCTGAATCATCATACGGTCGGCGGTAGACAAATCCATTCTGTCGCCGATCGTCTTACCGTTATTTACGATATTGCGGTGGGTGAGCATAACACCCTTCGGGAAACCTGTTGTACCCGAGGTGTATTGCATATTACATACGTCATCGGGCTTTACGAGAGAAGCACGTCTTCTGACCTCGTCACGAGGAACGAGAGTCGAACGGGAAAGCATCTGTTCCCAAGTCAAGCAACCGTCCATTTCGAATCCGACGGTCACGACGTTACGAAGGAAGGGAAGGTTTTTGGAATACAAGGGCTTCCCTGCTTCGAGGGTTTTGAGCTCGGGGCAAAGCTCCTCGATTATCGATTTATAATTGATATCCTTGCAATATTCAATCATTACAAGGGTATGAGTATCCGATTGTTTCAACAAATACTCGATTTCGTGAATCTTATATGCGGTGTTGACAGTAACCAAAACTGCGCCGATTTTTGTCGTTGCCCAGAAGGTTATGAACCATTGAGGTACGTTTGTTGCCCAAACCGCAACGTGATCTCCTGCCTTTACGCCGAGCGAGATCAAAGCAGCGGCACATTCATCAACGTCACGACGGAACTGCTCATAGGTTCTTGTATAATCCAATGTGGGATATTTGAAAGCATACTGGTCGGGATAGGTTTCCGCCATTGTGTCAAGCACGTCGGAGAAGGTCGCTTCGATAACGTCATACTTTTTCCAAACGAAAGTACCCGTCTTATCACGGTTATAATACGAACGGTCAAAGGATTTCTTTTCGCGGTTGAGCGAAGAAATATAGTTTGTAAAATGGGTCAAAACGATATCGGCATCACTGATTTCTTCGTTCCAAGCCGCACAGATGAACCCTTCGTAATTCAAGGAAGAAAGCGCACGTAAAAGCTTTTGAACTTCCAAATCACCTTCGCCTATCAAAACGGTTTTTCCATTTTTCATATCGCCGAGGCGAACATATTTTATATATGCGCCCAAGTTTTTGATTGTTGCTTCCGCGGTTTCGCCTGCGGCAAAATAGGTTCCTCTTACGTTCCAAGAAGCACCGATGACCGCAGAAGCGAAGTGGTTTATGATCTCGATTACGTTTTCGGTATTCGAAAGATAACCGACGGTTTCAAACAAAATCATAACGTCGCTTGATTCTGCACGTTTTATCGCAGAAAGCATCTTTTCGTCCAAAACGTCGAACGAAATCTTTTCTTCGGCTCTGACGATGATGTTTTCGATGCCGGACTTTGACGCCATATCAACATATTTTTCTATAATTTCGGAAGTTGTTTCTTCGCTTTCGATAGGGTGCGGCATACGGAGTGCCGAAACGGAAAGACCTCTGTTCACGAGCTTTCTCTTTGAATCTGCTATACGGTCCTGTCTTAAAATGCTGTCGTGATGGGATTTTCTTTCTTTGATTGCATCGTAAATCTCGAAGCCCTCAAATCCATAATCATAAGCATATCGGCAAGTATCGAGGAAGGAAGATCGACTTACGTTTTTAGTCGAAAATACGATTTTCATTTTATGCCTCCTCGAAAACTATCTTGTTCAACGCGTTGATATATGCTCTGATACTTGCGGCAACGATGTCTGTCGAAGTGCCGTTGCCTGAATAGAGTTTTCCGTTGTTACGGAGTCTTACGAGAGCAGAACCCAACGCTTCTTTTCCTTCCGTTACGGATTGAACCTGAAAATCATCAAGCTCGTAATGATGACCGATGCACTGTTCGATTGCACGGAAAGCGGAGTCGATGGGACCGTCGCCGTTACTTACACCGCAAATGATTTCGTCGTTGCGTTTCAAAGTTACCTGCGACATTGCGCTGGATACGTTACTACTCGTGGTTGTGTAGGTTTCGAAATGATAGGTCGAGGGGGCTTGCATAGCGGAACTTGCGATAACCGCTTCGAATTCTTTGGAACCGACCGCACCCTTCTTTTCGCAAATCTGTTTTATTACCTTATATACGTTTCCGACGTCGGAATCGGTCAAGTCATAACCCAAAACAGACGCCGCTTGAGCGATTTGAGCCATTGTAGAATCGGAGTCGAGCAAAATCTTTTTCTTGTCGCTGACTTCGTTTTCGACGTCATAGGTGTTGCGGTTTATATTAGAGGTCATTTCATCGATTGTTGCGTGGATTTTGGTATTATTCAAATTGATTTCGGAATCAATCTGTTTACCACAAGCGCAAACAGCATCGGAAATTTCGCCCGTTAAGAGAATATCTTTTCCGACCATAGCACATTTCAAGCCGTCTGCACCATTCTTTATCGCAGAGAATGCAGAAGCAACCGCCATATTGATTCTATCGGAAACCTGAACGTAAACGGGAACGTTCACAGCAGATTTTACCTTCGCAACCAATTCTGCGATATCATCAGGAGTCGAGATTCCCGCATCATCACAAACAGTAACCATTGAAGCCCCGTTTGCTTCCGCTTCTTTCACAGCGGCGATAATAAAATCTTCGTCTGCTCTTGTTGCATCAAGCGCAGAGAATTCTACGTTTTCGCAGAAGGACTTTGCCATCTTGACAAGCTCTGCGATTTTTTCGAGCATTTTCGACTGCTTGACGTGATAGGTATATTCCATACTGATTGTGGATATCGGCAATTCAACCTGAAGGCGAGGGTTCTTTGAATCCTTAACACATTCCCAAGCGGTCGCAACTTCATCGGTATTGAAGCCGACGGGGATTGCAAGGATTGCGTTTTGAACGTTTTGCGCGATGGTTTTATAAATTATCGTATCTTCACGAACAGACTTTACAGGAGGCAATTCAATCGCATCAACGCCGATTGCATCAGCGCAGTTTGCGATAGCCGCTTTTTCACGGAACAACAAGGAAATTGCTCTGTCCTCGGAAAGTTTTTTGAGTGTAATGTCAGTTACGTTAATCTTTTTCATTTTGAAAACTCCTTTGACGATTAAAAATTCGAGATGGATTTTCCAACAAAAAAACGCCTTCATCTCTTTGTTGGTTCAAAGAGACGAAAACGTAAACAGTTTCCGCGGTACCACTCTTTTTCATCCCTATAGGATGCACTTTAGATGCGAAACATCTTAACTCTGTGACGGGAGTTCCCGTTTGCCGCTAATAGACGTTCACGGCAACCGCTCTGCGGTGAGTTCAACAAAATCCTTTCAATGTCTCGCACCGACCGACATCTCTCTGGAAGAAAAGTTTTTTGAATACTATTCCGCTTCACTGCGTTTGAACAAAACCGAGTATATCACTTTACAACGATAAAGTCAATAGTTTTTTTGATTTTTTTACAGACCGACAAAACACAAAAAAGACTTGCAAAAAGCAAGTCTTTTTCATACAATAAAATTTCATAAAAATCGGCGACAAGTGACTTTCCCCTGTGGGGAGAGCGAAGCGATTAATTATAGTAAAGTAAGTCTCCATAAGTCGGGAAGGGCCAGAAGGAACGTTCGGTGATCGTTTCGGCCTCGTCGGCGGAGCGACGGAGTTCCGACATAAGAGGAAGCACTTCGTCACGGCAATAAACACCGCAATTACAGTTGTTAAGGTTACGCTGTGCGTGTTCCGAATTAGCCAAGAGACGTTTCAACGATGCCGACATTTCGTCGGAAAGCTCTATCAAACGCTTTAAGGTTTCGGAAGTATGGTGAGGAATCGGCGCACCTATCGATTTGAGTGATGCGACGGTCTGGGAAAGCTTCAAGATATAAGAATCGACAGCAGGAATAATATCTCGGCTTGCCATATCGCACATAGTCAATGCTTCAATCGTGATTATCTTGCAATAGGATTCAAGCAAGATATCGTGGCGGGAACGGAGTTCCTTTTCGGTATAGACCTTATGACGTGTGAAAAGTTCGATATTTGCATCGCTTACGAAATGAGGAAGGGCGTCGGCGGTTGTGGGAAGGTTCAACAATCCCCTTCTCGCCGCTTCGAGCTTCCATTCGTTCGAATATCCGTCACCGTTGAAGATTATGCGTTTGTGTTCCTTAATCGTGCGGCGAATGAGATTTTGGAGTGCGGATTGGAAATCGGTTGCCTTTTCAAGCTCGTCGGCAAACTGCATCAAGCTTTCGGCAACGATTGTATTGATTACTACGTTAGGTTCAGCAACAGACATTGCGGAACCGGGCATTCTGAATTCGAATTTATTACCGGTGAACGCAAAAGGCGATGTACGGTTTCTGTCGGTGGTATCCTTCGGGAAGGTCGGAAGAACGTGAACACCGATTTCCATTTGAGCTTTTTCTGCACCGTAATAGGGCACACCCTCGTCGATTGCATCGAGGATCGCGGTCAATTCGTCACCAAGGAACATCGAAACGATTGCAGGAGGTGCTTCGTTTGCGCCAAGGCGGTGGTCATTACCTGCGGTTGCAACCGAGATACGCAAAAGGTCCTGATGTTCGTCAACTGCCTTGATTACTGCACAGAGAAACAAAAGGAATTGCGCGTTTTCGTAGGGATGCTTTCCGGGAGAAAGAAGGTTCACACCCTTATCGGTGGAAAGTGACCAGTTGTCGTGCTTACCGCTACCGTTGATGCCCTCAAAGGGTTTTTCCTGAAGGATACAAACAAGGTCGTGACGGTCGGCAACCTTTTTCATCGTTTCCATTGTTAATTGGTTATGGTCGGTAGCCGCATTCGCTGTTCCGTAAATCGGAGCGAGTTCGTGTTGGCAGGGTGCAGCTTCGTTATGTTTTGTTTTCGAAACAACGCCGAGTTTCCAAAGTTCTTCGTCGAGTTCCTTCATAAACGCAGAAACTCTCGGCTTGATTGCGCCAAAGTAATGGTCTTCAAGCTCCTGTCCTTTTGGCGGTTTTGCACCGAAAAGCGTTCTTCCGCAAACAACAAGGTCTTCGCGCTGATTGAAAAGATATTTATCGACAAGGAAATATTCCTGTTCGGGTCCGACGTTTGCTTCGACGTGTCTTGCTTCGGTGCCGAACAACTTCAAGATTCTCATTGCCTGTTCGTTCAATGCTTCGGTCGAACGCAAGAGAGGAGTTTTTTTATCGAGCGCTTCGCCGCCGTAAGAGCAGAATACGCTCGGGATACAGAGCGAACCGTCTTTTATGAATGCATAAGACGTGGGGTCCCAAGCGGTATATCCTCTTGCTTCGAAGGTTGCACGCAAACCACCCGAAGGAAAGCTTGACGCATCGGGTTCACCCTTTATGAGTTCTTTACCCGAAAAGGACATAATAACCTTGCCGTCGTTGACGGGGGAAACAAAGCTATCGTGTTTTTCGGCAGTAATACCCGTCATAGGTTGGAACCAATGGGTATAATGGGTTGCGCCCTGCTCGATAGCCCAATCCTTCATTGCTTCTGCAACGACGTTTGCAACGGTGATATCGAGATCTTCGCCACGTTGTATCGTATGCTTCAAGGATTTATAAACATCTTCGGGCAGACGTTCTTTCATTATTTCACGGTTGAACACCAATGAACCAAACATTTCGGGTATATTTTTCATACTTTTCCTCCAACGGAAAATATTTTATCGAGTTTAATTATACCCATAATGTCGCATATTGTCAACGAATTTTCAATCAAAATACAAATTTTCGGAATATTAAGAAATCGACACGGCAAAAATATGATTACAACAAAAAACAACGGAGGTTATTTATGTCACCCAAAGAATTACTTTATATCGAGGATGCTCTCGGTCACACAAAGCAGGTTAAAACCGTTTGTACGGATTTCTCGTCCCAGCTTGGCGATACCGAGCTTTCCAATTTTGTTGCGGATATTGCAAAGAAGCAACAGCAGACTTTCGACCGTTTTTATAATTTGCTTTAAGAGAGGAGAATATTATGCAGGATCAGGTTATTATGGACAACATTCTTACCTCGGTCAAGAATTGTTGCGACATCTTTATGCACGGCGCTATCGAATCGCCCACACCCAACGTTAACACCGCTTTCAAGCAGGCGCTTAACGACTGTCTTTGTATGCAGAACGAAATATATTCCAAAATGGCGCAGAAGGGTTGGTATCCTTCAACACAGGCACCGCAACAGCAGATTCAGCAAACAAAACAGAAATATTCTAATTAAAAAAGGGGTTGCAAATTTTGCAACCCCTTTTTTCTTTTAACCCTTTTCCATAAGAATTAATTCGAAATCATAATGATGATACAATGTGGTTATTCTGTTACATGTCTTTTCAACGTAACCTTTTGAAACGAGATATTCATAACAAGCGGTACGTCCAAGCACCCATACTCGATTGTTCAAACCTTTATCATTTAGCATTTCGAGTTCATCTATTACATAAGATTCCTTACCCAGTGCACGGTATGCCTTGTGTACTCCCCATTTCCCCGAATTGTAGAAATATGCACGATTTTCAGGATATTGAGTGGTTGCAATATAGCACGAGATGTCTTCAAAAAGGAAATCGTCATCTTCATCAATCGTACCATCTATTGCTTCTTTCACCGCGTGTGACGAAGGATCATAAAGAACTTTATAAAGATTCATTCCTTGAACGGAAAACAAAACAACCATTGCTGTAGCGATAATTGTTTTCACCACTTTGGATTGAATGCTTTTCATGAGCAATGCCATCATGAAAAACAGCAATCCACCAATTACTACAGTATATCTTATGTAATAAATTATACGAAACAGCGAAACGGTAAGTGCAAAAATAACAACGCCGAAATAAGCCGCAACCGCACCTTTTAATGCCGATTTTGTTTTCTGAGAAATCTTGTCGGATTTATAATATCTGACCAAAAATACAGCGCCGATAATATACAAAGCAAGAAAAATTCCGCCAACAACCAAATACATTGTCGTTTTATATCCGAAAAATTCTTGTATGCAATCACCTAAAAAGTGATAGGAGGTAATATCAAATACCAAATCGGGATAATTGATAGTTATCCATGTTCCGCCACCTTGGAATATCTGAGTTAAAAACACAAGCGCACCCGGAATATAACCGCCTATTTGAATAGCTGCATTGACAAACCAAACCTTTAATGTTTTGTTCTGCTTTATATATGCTACGAGCATTACTATGTTAATTGCCGCCACGCTAAACAAAGCAAAATAATGAGTATATGCCGCGCACAGAGAACTAACAAGAAACAGTACTCTATAGCTCTTGCTTTCCTGATTTTTAAAAGATCTCAATGCGTAGATTGCAGCAAGAGTAACAAACAAAACCGCCCAAGTATACATTCTTATTTGCAGAGCATATACCAACGTAGAAGCGGAAAATATCGAACAAAAGCTGAACCAAAATCCGATTTCTTCTCCAAAATCTTTTCTTATATGAGTGAATCCCAAGGTCACAAACAAAATTGCGCCCAACGCGGAGAACAACCTCATTGCAACGAGTGAATTACCAAATATCAAAGTGAATATCTTTAATCCAATATAATAAAGATGCGGATGAACGTCAAACGTTGCCCATTTTATAAGATCCGGTAAAGTATGACTGGTCATTCCGGCAGAATAGGCTTCATCAAACCACAAACTATTTTGAAAACAGCCACCTATAAATACGGCATAGCCCAACACCAACATAATAATGTGAGATATTTTCAATCCCATTTTTGTGTTTTTCATTGTATGCTCCTTTATTTATATATCAATCTTGTTTGCAAATTTAAGAGGCAAGCCTTCTGCGTGAAAATGCGAGGTATCCGAAACAGCAAGGCAAATTGGTGCGGTGTAGCCATCGGGATTGTTCTTGAAATGCAAAATCGTTATCGACGAATGGTTCATATCAAACGATGACCAATAGAGAATCGGCGGAATTGAAAGAAGGTGGGAAAGCCAGGTCGTGCCAAATCCTTGGTGGCAGAATACCGCAACACGGTCTTCGTTCGGCGAAAGAATCTTATAGTTCATTCCCTCTCGTTTATAACCGAGAGATTCGAGAAACTTATCCGATTCACGCTGTATTCTTTCATATCCCTCTTTTGCCTTTGTCTGACAGAAGGGTTCTGCTTCATACCATTTATCGCCCAATGCCAAAACTTCGGGGGTTCTGTATCTTGTCGTTTGAACGTGGAAGCACCAATTCAGCTTTCCGTCAAGTTCGGGGTCGTTGAAGGTCAATTCCTGCCAAGTATGTGCTTCGCTTGTCCAATCGGCAATTTCGGGGGTTATACCCAAAAGCTCGCAAGTGGGCTGTGCCGTTTGGCGGGCACGGTTCATTGGTGAAGTATAAATTTTGTCAAGGCCGTTTACGGCGAGGCGTTTTGAAAGCGCTTTTGCCTGAAGATGTCCTTTTTCTGTTAAGCTGTCGGGATCGTATATCGGGTCGCCGTGACGTATTACGTAAAGAAGCATGTTATTTTACCTCTATTTTGATTCAACAATATAAAAATATGACGATGTGGGTGAATTGATTATTCTGAACTTTGCACAGCAATATTGCTTTCTGTCGAACTTTTGAAGCATTTCGTTGATGAGTTCGCCTTCGATCTCCCCTTCCTCGTGGCCGGGATAGACGGCAATAAGAAGAATTGCATCTTTATCAAGCAAGGATATCGCCGTTTCGATTGCAGAAAGAGTCGTTTCCCTTTTCGTCGTTATTGATTTATCCCCGCCGGGAAGATAGCCGAGATTGAACATACCCGCTTTTATCGGGGTTTTTATATATTCCTTTGCGTTATGGTGGGAATCGCATATAAGAGTATAATTTTCGGGAGCATTGTTTTCCTTAAGGCGTTTTTCGGTGCTTATGAGCGCACTCGGTTGGATATCAAATGCGAAAACTTTCCCGTTTTCACCGACGGTTTTCGAAAGAAACAAGGTATCGTAACCGTTTCCCATTGTGAAATCGGCAACGGTATCTCCCTCTTTTATATGGTTCAATATAAAACTTTTTTCGAGAGCCAATATATCAAGCATTATCTATACCCTTCTATCTGCGGAAAAGTCTGTTGAGCTTTTTGAAATATTCGGAATCGATCGAATTCATCATATCCCTTGTTGCACGGAACTTCCATTTTCCGCTGTCGTCACCGGGGATATTCATTCTTGCGTCGCTGCCGAAACCGCACATATCCTGAAAAGGAATTATGGCAAGGTTGGAATTCGAACGCCATACCGTTTCGATAATCTTACGGCAGGCAGGTGCATTATATCCGCCCATCCCCCAATCGCCGTGGTCAAATCCACAATAATCAAGCGCAAATGCACGTTCTTCCTGTGTTGCTTCCCAAAGCCAACCGAGGAGGGTGTTATTATCGTGTGTACCGATATATGCAATTGAGTTTTTCGGATAGTTATGCGGAAGATGGGTTGAATCGCCGTTCGGTTCGAAGCCGAATTGAATTATTCTCATACCGGGGAATCCGCTTTTATCGAGAAGTTGGATAACGTCTTCACCAAAGCTTCCGAGGTCTTCGGCTATTATCGGAACTTCGCCAAGCTCACTCTTAACCGCCTTGAAAAGTGCAATACCCGGTCCTTTTTTCCATTCGCCGTCCTTTGCAGTCTTTGCTTTTCCGTCGACTGCCCAATAAGAAGCAAACGCGCGGAAATGGTCGATTCTGAGCATATCGTAAAGCGTGAAGGAATACTTAATACGCTTTATCCACCAGGAATAGCCCTGCGATTTATGATATTTCCAATTATAGAGAGGATTTCCCCAAAGCTGACCGTCTTCCGAGAAATAGTCGGGCGGTACACCTGCAACACGCTCGGGTTGGTAGGTATCGGGGTCTATATCGAACAATTCGGGATTTGCCCAAACGTCAACGCTGTCACGGGAAACGTATATCGGCATATCGCCGATTATCTTGATTCCGCAATCATTAATTTCCTTCTTCGTCTTTTCCCATTGTGTTGCGAAAAGATATTGAACAAAGCCGTGATAACGTATCTCTTCACGGTATTCAGATGCAAAAGAAAGTGCGGTTTTATAGTTAGAACCCCTTTTCCATTCCCAGAAAGGTCTTCCGCCGTTTTCTCTCTTTAATGCACGGTAGAAGCAGTGGTTGAAAAGCTCTTTTTCTTCGATGAAGGCATCGATTTTCTTCTTGAACTTCTCGTCAAGACGGAAAAACGCAAGACGCATCAAGGTTTCACGGTTGTTACGTGCAAAATCATAATCGGCAACAAAAGGAGTGCCTTTATATTGCAAAACGTCGGCATCGGCTTTCTTAATAAAGCCGTCTTCCGCCATCATATCGGGGCTTATATAAAGCTCGTTGCCTGCAAATGCGCTGTCCGAGCCATAGGGTGAATTTGCATAGTCAACGGGTGTGAAAGGAAGCACCTGCCAATAGGAAAAGCCCATTTCCGCAATTCTTCTTGCAAAATCGACAGCTGTCTTGCCGAAGGTTCCGATTCCGTATTCCGAAGGAAGCGAAGAAAGACTTAACAACACGCCCGAGGTTCTCTTTTTTATACTCATTTGGAAATTCTCCGTTAAACGTTCTTTTTGTTAGTATAACTCAACGTAACAAAATAATCAATATTTATAAGAAAAAAACAGCCGTCGGGATATTCCAACGGCTGTTAATTACGAAATTATTTCTTTTTACTTGTTACAGCGTTAAGCACGTTTGTCACAACCATAACAACGCCGACAACAACGAAGATACCAAGCATACCGAGACCCATATATTTTATGTTTCTCAAAAAACCGTCAGAACCGAAGCCCTTGAAGTCCAAATCGACGTCCATATCGTCTTTTTCTTCGGCAGAAGCTTCAACAGAAGCATCATCGGAAACATCAACAGAAGTTTCGGGAACAGAAGATTCTTCGGCAGAAACCGAGAAAGCAAAAACGCTCAATAATGCAACAATAGTCAAGAGAGCAACTAAAATCTTTTTCATTTTCACATTCTCCTTTCTTATCAACCGAAGAAGTTAAGAATCATCCCGCCTGCGATAACCGAAGCGATCTGACCCGAAACGTTAACACCGGTGGCCTGCATAAGAAGGAAGTTTTGAGGATCTTCTTTAAGAGCCATTTTGTGAACAACACGGCCTGCCATGGGGAACGCAGAGATACCTGCGGCACCGATCATGGGGTTCATCTTGGTCTTGAGGAAAAGGTTGAGGAACTTCGCAAAGAGAACACCGCCTGCGGTATCAAAGATGAACGCAACAAGGCCAAGACCCATAATAAGAAGGGTTGCGGGGCTGAGGAACTTATCAGCCTGCATCTGAGCCGCGATGGTGATACCAAGGAAGATTGTAACGAGGTTTGCAAGAACCTTCTGTGCCGTTTCGGAAAGCGAATCAAGAACACCACATTCACGGATAAGGTTACCGAACATAAGGAAGCCGATAAGAGCAACAGAATCGGGTGCAACAAGACCTGCGATAACCGTTAAGATTATCGGGAAGAGAATCTTGGTGGTCTTGGAAACCTCACGCTGAACGTAAGGCATTCTTATCATACGTTCTTTTTTGGTGGTGAGCATCTTAATAACAGGGGGCTGAATAATCGGAACGAGCGCCATATAGGAATATGCCGCAACCATTATTGCGCCGATATAGTTGGAATCGAGCGCCTGTGCAACGACGATAGAAGTAGGACCGTCTGCCGCACCGATGATAGCTATCGAAGCCGCATCTTTATCAATAAAGAAGAGCGAAGCCATACAGAGAGTGAAGAAGATACCGAACTGTGCCGCCGCACCGAAAAGCATAAGCTTCGGATTGGAAAGAAGCGGGCCGAAGTCGATCATTGCGCCGATACCGATGAAGAGTATCAAGGGGAACAATTCGTTTGCGATACCAGCATTATAAAGTGTGGTAAGAGGGCCATGTTCGCCAACTGCGCCGGAAAGGGGAAGGTTTACGAGGATTGCACCGAAACCAATCGGAAGCAAGAGGGTGGGTTCCATATCTTTCTTGATTGCAAGATAGATTAGAATACCGCCGATGATCCACATAACGACCATCTTCCAGTCGAGCTCTAACACGTTACCGAACAATTCTAAAAGAGCATCCATTTTTTGTTTCCTTTCATATTTAACATTTATATGCAATTAGAATTTTAACACAATTATTACAATAAATCAATATTAATTAATTCTTTTGATTTGAATATTGGCAAAGAAACGGCAAAGAAAACATATTAAAAATCATTGTTTACAATAACTCTTTTCGGTGGTATACTATTGTAGATAATATTACTTATTTTTATAAGGAGGTTTTTTTCGTTGCTTAAAGATATTTTGACACCGAAAAAGGTGATATTTGCACCGACGTCGCACACGGAATTGAGAGGGCAAAACTCCCGTTCGAGAGGAGTCACCTTGGTTTGCGGTAACCTTGTGGGAAACGCAAGACAGGATATTTCGGGTGTTTCGGCGCGAGTTTATAAAAACGGGACATACGGTTTTTCGTCGATGGCGGAATATTCTTCCGAATCGGCAGAAGCTGTTTTACGTGCCGCAACCGAAAATGCGGATTTTATGAGTCTGCACGTAAACAGAGGCAAACCTTCCCTTCCTGTCGTTACGGGCGGAAATTATATTCTTGAAAAAGATATTATCGATGCTGAACAAAAGGTTTATATTGATTTCGCACGTGAAATCGACAACTATATTGCAAAGAAATATCCCAACCTTAAAAGCCGTACCGTCATTGCGAGAGAGGATTCTATGGAAAAGCTTCTTCGCGTTTCCGACGGTTGTGATGCTCACACCCGCTTACAGCGTTCCTACGTTTATGTTTTTCTCACTTCGGAAACAGCTTCCGGCATTCCTATCGAACTTTTCGAGCCTTTCGGCGGCGAAGGAGCTTTTGAAGAAAACTTCAAGAACCCTGAAGACCTTTTCCCGAAAATCGATATCCTTTATGAAAAGCTTATGCAAAAGCGCGAGGGTGTTTATGCCGATGCGGGCGAAAAAACCGTTATTCTCGGTGGTATAATGACGGGTATGCTTGCTCACGAGGCGGTCGGACATACCGTTGAAGCAGACCTTGTTCTCGGTGGAAGTGTCGCGGCACATAACCTTGGAAAGCAAGTTGCAAGCGAGATCGTAAATCTTACCGACTTTGCAAACACCGCGTTCGGCAAGAAGGCACCCCTTCCCGTCTATGTTGACGACGAGGGTGTTATTGCAACCGATGCGAAGATTATTGAAAACGGTATTCTTGTCGGATATCTTAACAACCGCGAATCCGCACAGCATTTTGGTATGCAACCCTGCGGAAACGCACGTGCTTGGGCTTTTTCCGACGAACCTCTTATCCGTATGCGTAATACGGCAATTCTTCCCGGCAAGGACAAGCTCGAAGATATGATCGCTTCGGTCGAGGACGGTTATTATCTTATCGATTCGAACAACGGTCAGGCGGATACGACGGGTGAATTTATGTTCGGCGTATGTATGGGCTATGAAATCAAAAACGGTAAATTGGGCAGAGCTTTGCTTGATACGACGATTTCGGGTGTTGCATTTAATATGCTCAAGACCGTTGATATGGTTTCCGACGAGGTTAGATGGGCAAGTTCCGGCTTTTGCGGAAAGAAACAGCCGATGCCTGTTGGTATGGGCGGTCCTGCAATACGCTGTAAGGTTATGATCGGAGGTAGATAAGATGGAAAAATACAGAAGAATCGCCGAAGATATACTCAAAAAAGCAAAAGAGCTTGGCGCAGATATGGCGCATTGCTCCGTCAGAGAAAGCGAAACGAACGAATTTAACGTTGACGGAAACGAATTTTCGCTTTTCAGAACTCTTTTCGACAGAGGTGTTACAATTACCGTTTTTGTCGAAAACAAAAAGGGTTCGGTTTCGATAAACCGTTTTGACGACGAATCGGTTGCAACAGCTGTCGAAAATGCTGTTTCCGCTGCGAAAAGCTCAAACTCCGACGAAAATTGGGAAATCGCGGAAGGCATTGGCGAAAAGCATTTCAAACGCGGTGCGCTTATTCCCGACAAGGAAAAGCTTTTCTTCCGCACGAAAGAGCTTCTCGACGATATTAAAAACCGTCACCCCTTAATTATTGTCGAGCAGATGATTGTTACTCATACCTCGTCGAAGGGTGTTTATATGAGTACAACGGGCAACACGTATTTCAGTGAGAGCGGACGTTACAACGCAGAACTTATGTATTCTGCACACGAAGGCGAGAAGGCAACGTCTTTCTTCGGCAGTGACGTTACCGTTGCAGACCTTGACAAACCCTTCATTGACTGTGCTTTCATCGAACGTGAACTTACAGACATTGAAAATCAGCTTGATTCCGCACCTACGGAAGGTAAATTCACGGGTACGGTTATATTCACCCCAGGTTGTCTTGTCGGAACGGTTTTCGGTAATATTTGCGATAATTTCGCGTCCGATAGCGTGCTTCTTGAAGGTACTTCGCTTTGGAAGGATAAGCTTGGTCAGAAGGTTGCCGACGAGCGTATTAACGTTTCCTTCAAGCCGAGCGACGAACGTATTGTCTGCGGTCAGACATATACGGGAGAGGGCTTTATTGCCGAGGACTTTGATTTTATCAAAAACGGCAAGCTTAACAGCTTCCTTCTTTCGCAATACGTTGCAAACAAAACAGGCAACGAACGTGCAAAAAATTCTTCCTTCTCGATAGTTATCGAGGGTGGTACAACACCGATCGAAGATATGATAAAGAACATCAAAAAAGGTGTTATTATTGGTAGATTCTCGGGCGGAAACCCCGGAACGAACGGTGAATTTTCGGGTGTTGCGAAGAATGGATTCTTTATTGAAAACGGCAAGATAGTTTCGGCTTTGAGCGAAACGATGATCAGCGGAAACCTTGCAGATATGCTCAACAATCTTGTTGATATAAGCAAAGAAATTCTGGTTGACGGCACTGTCGTTGCGCCTTATATGGCTTTTGACGGCATTACCGTTTCGGGTAAATGATTATGAAAAAGAGTATTATATTTATATTGGTTACAATCCTTCTCTGCTTCTCGTTGACGGCTTGCGGAGAGGACAAGGATATTGTTACCGAAGTTAAGTTCACGGTTTATGAAAACGACGGGGTTGATTTTATAAGCTTTTATATGACCTCCGACGTTGACCCGCTTGGTGTTTGGGAATACAACATTTCCGACAACAAGATGTTCGAAACCTTCCTTGAAACCGAGGAAACGAACGATTACGGCACTTTCGGTTTGGGCGGAACGGCTTCTTATAAGACTCTTGTCCTTAAACCCGCTTCCGAAGGCAGTGCAACAATTTCCTTCAACCTCACCGAAGGCGACCAAAAGAAAGAATTTTCCCTCAAGGTCGCAAAAGACGACTCCGGAATTATCCGAATCAAATGTGAGGAAATTAAGGGATAAATTATTAAGCGGCAAAATAAAAAGACGGTAAAACCGTCTTTTTATTTTGAATTGCAACGCAATTTTTGATACGGGTTGCAAACGGTTGCAAAGTTGCATCAAAATGCAACCAAAAATGGGGATGCAACCGACCGACAAATTGGAATTTGACTATAAGACCTCCTGCCCTTTCGCAATAAAATAAACTTCTTGCATTACCGCAATGGTTGCAAGTACACATATTGTCGCAACGCTATAAGTGGTTTCAACAAAAGTCAGCGACAACGGCAAAAGGAACAAAGCAAATCCCGTTGTTTTATTTAACACGCTATGTATTGATATTAGTTTTTTCTTGTGAGTAAAGACTAACGCAATATTAAATATCTTAATCAACGCAACTATGATAATCCACACCCATAGCCATACAGGTATGTGCATTAGGGGTAGTATCTTTACCCAGCATACGAACATAAATACAAAGTCAGCAACCGTATCAAGTCTTGCTCCAAATTT
>JAZOSQ010000062.1:0-36947 GCA_045657245.1 Eubacteriales bacterium
GGGTCCCCGCAAAACCGTGTGTTTTGTGGGGGAGGACTTTGTGAGGTTATATGGCAGAAAATACGAATTTAACTGAAGAATTGAAAAATGGTTCGGGCAGAGCTGTTCTCGTTTCGGTTTCGACCACCGATGAATACGAAAAATGTATGCGTTCTCTCGATGAATTGAAAGGTTTGCTTGAAACCGCGGGAGGCGAAGAGGTCGCGCGTATAATCCAAAACCGCGCCACTCCCGATAAAGCGACTTATATCGGAAGCGGTAAGGTAAAGGAAATTGCCGATTTCGTCGAAGCAGACGGCGACATTGCGCTTGTTGTGTTTGACAACGAGTTAACGCCGTCACAGATCAAAAACCTTGAAGACGAGATAAAAAACGTTCGAGTTATCGACAGAACGATGCTCATTCTCGATATTTTTGCGCTTCACGCCGTTACAGGTGAAGGTAAATTACAGGTTGAGATTGCTTGTCTTCGCTATACCGCGCCCCGTCTTACGGGTAGAGGTAAAGACCTTTCCCGTCTTGGTGGTGGTATCGGTACAAGAGGTCCCGGTGAATCAAAGTTGGAGAGCGACAGACGTCATATAAAAAGACGTATCGCCGCGCTTTCCGAAGAACTTGCCGACATCGAACGTACCCGTGCGGTCAAACGTGCTTCGAGAAAGCGTTCAGGTATAAAATCCGCCGCGATAATCGGATATACTAACGCGGGTAAATCGACCTTGTTGAACACCCTCACCGACGCAGGAATCCTTGCGGAAGACAAGCTTTTCGCTACTCTTGACCCGACGACGAGAAGATTGACTCTCCCGAGCGGTGCCGAAATGTTGCTGACCGATACGGTAGGTTTTATCGACCGTCTCCCGACACATCTCGTAAAAGCGTTCAAATCGACTCTCGAAGAATTGAAATATGCCGATTATATAATTCTCATCACTGATGCAAGTGAGGAATTGACCGAACGTGAGCGTAAACGTGCTGTAACGAAAACCCTCGTTGCCGAACTGGGCGCGGGCGATAAACCTATGATTGAGGTTTTCAATAAATGCGACAGAGCGCTTCGCGACACTCCGTTCCCGAAGGATAGTATCGAAATTTCCGCAATAAACGGCGAAGGCACGAATATCCTTCTTGAACGTCTTGACGAACTTGTCGCAAGCGGCAAGAAAAAACTGAAACTCTTGATACCTCATTCCGAAGCAGGTGTCGTTGCCGAGATATATCGTCTTGCGACGGTTTTGGATTGTGAATATATCGAAACGGGCGCGTTGATAACCGCAGAATGTGATTCACGTGCATCGGGAACCTTCGAGAAATATATCGTGGAATAAAAATAAAGGACACTTCATTTTGAAGTGTCTTTTATATTATGCTTTTTGCTTTTTAGAAAATTTCTTAATCAAGAAGAGAACGAATACAACCGCCAAACCGATTGCAATAGCAACAACAAGGTCGTAAATTACGGTAAGCGCGAAAGTGAGGAACGTAACGAAAATATCACTCTTGGGCGCGGTTTTGATAATCTTCTTGATGTGGTCGATTTCACTCATATTGTAAGCAACAATAAAGAGTATTGCCGCAATCGTGGGCATGGGAATAAATCCCGCGAAAGGCATAAGAACGAGAAGAACAATAAGAAGCACGATCGAATGAACCATACCTGCAACAGGAGTTCTGCCGCCGTTTTTGATGTTCGCCGCAGTTCTTGCAATCGCGCCTGTTGCGGGGATACCGCCAAAGAGGACCGAACCGATATTAGCCGCACCCTGTGCGAAAAGCTCGGCGTTGGGGTTGTGTTTGGAATTAATCATATTGTCCGCAACAACACAGGAAAGAAGCGATTCTATACCTGCAAGTAACGCGATCGTAAATGCATCGGGAAGAAGAGCTTTTATGTTGGCAAAACTAAAATCAATACCCGAAAAATCAACCTTGGGAAGACCCATAGGGATATCATAAAGCTCGTCAATCGTATAAACACCGTCGCCGAGAACGGGAATAAACTGAACCAAAAGCGCACCGACGATAACGGCGATCAAAGAAGGCGGAACCTTCTTTTCAAACTTCGGATATACAATAAGAATCAAAAGCGAAACCGCGCCGATAACCAGCGATTGCCAAGAAAACGTATCGATCGAAGCAATGTTGGCTTCGATCTTTTCGATCGTTTCGATCGGCTTCAAGCCCTCGGCATAGCTAAGACCGAGAAAGTCTTTGATCTGACCGAACAAAATCGTAACGGCAATACCTGCAGTAAATCCCGTAGTTATAGTATAAGGAATATACTTAATAAGCGCACCGAATTTGAATATGCCCATAAGCATAAGTATAACACCCGCAAGTACGGTTGCGACGAAAAGACCGCTCATACCGTTCGCGGCAACAATTCCTGCAACAATAGTCGCAAATGCCGCCGTAGGACCTGCAATCTGAACTCTGCTGCCGCCGAGGAAGGAAACGATAAAACCGGCTGCAATGGCAGTGTAAATACCACAAGCGGGTTCAACACCCGAAGCGAGTGCCAACGCTATCGAAAGGGGAAGCGCAATAACCGCAACGATGATACCTGCAACAATGTCCTTTGAGAGCTGTTGACCTTTGCATTCTTTGATGACCGAAAACAACTTCGGCTTCAAATAAAAATCCTTCATATTTTCACTCTTTTCATTATAAATTAACATTTTGGATTATATCACCGAAAAATCTCTTTTTCAATGGTAAAAAAGCATAATGTTATTCATTATGATGATTACTATATAGTTAATTCCCCCCAAGCAGTAAAGTGATAATATACACTGTAACGAAAAAGAAAACGCAAGCATAACGCTTGCGTTTTCATATTAAACCGTAAGGTTAATTATTTGCGAGTTTTAACAACTACTGCAGAACCTGCGAGAGAAACGAGAGCGAGGACAACGAGGATGAGCGCACTGGAAGCATCGCCTGCTTCGGGTTTGCTGTTTTCGTTTTCTTCGTCTTCAGTGCCATCAATGACATTATCTTCGCCTTCATCTTCAGCAGCTTTATCGAAAGTGAGCTTGAGATCTACAGGACCTGCAGTGTAGTAGAGTTCTTCAAGATCGCCGTCGAAGTAGCAGCTATCGCCAACCTTAAGCGCGATAACGTTCAAAGCGTTTATAGAGCGGTTTTCGTCATGAGCCATGAGAACGATTCTGCCGGGACCGAGTTTCCATTCGGTTTCATATCTGTTAGCACCATCGCCAAGAGCTTCGGTGTCAATAACGTCATATTTGCCGGTTTCTTCATTGTATTCAAGAAGAACCTTGTAGAACCACTGGAAGGTAGCACCACCGGGAGTACCACAATATCTCATTTCAACGGTAACTTCTTCGTCGTCAGAGTTCCAAATTACAACTTCCTGGAGACTTTCGTAAGCATTGTTTCTGTCGATTTCGATACCCTTGGAGAAATCGGGTCCGGTGGGATCAGCGGGAGCTTCTTCAGGATTGTAGGGGTCGTATCCTTCGGGAATGGGAAGAATGTCTTCGGGATATTCGGGAGTCCAAATCACAGCATCTTCAGGGATTTCATCTTCAGCGTCTGCTGCGATGAGAGCCATATCAACATAACCTGCATAGTAGAGAGCAGAGTCGAAGTTGTGTTCTCTGGGTGCTTCAGGGTTTTCACCAAAAGCAGCTTCCTGATCGGGGAAACCGATGAGGTGGAATTCGTCACCAACCTGCATGTTCATGATAGCTTCCATTGCGGGGACGTTAGAAACCATGCTGGGGTGAGCCATAATGATCATTCTACCGTAGCCGAGTTTCCATTCGGTTTCGTATCTGTTGCAACCTTCACCAATGGTTTCGGTATCAAGACATACGAATTTGCCGGTTTCGGTATCATACTGGAGCCAAGCTTTGTAGAGCCACTGGAAGGTTTTTGCACCTGCAACACCAGCATATCTGGTTTCAACAGTGATTTCTTCGTCATCGGAGTTCCAAGCACAAACTTCATTGGGGCCACCGTAAACGTTGATTCTGTTGATGTCGATGTAGGTATAATCGGGGGTGTTGTCTTCGGGTTCGGAAGTGTCAGAGGTATCTTCAGATACGGGAGGTTCATAGGTGGGGTCAACGATAACGAGGCTTGTGCCGTTGCCGTCGCAAGGAGTACCGTTGGTATCACCTTCAACGTCAGTATCGAAGAAGAGTTCGATATCGCCGTATGCGGTGTTGTTAACCTTGAAGGTGAACTTCAAAGTGATGGAGTCATCTTCAACAGCCAAGTTAGCCTGGTTTTTAGAGTTGGTGTAAAGGTTGAGTTCGATCCAACCAGAGTTCTTGGGAGTAGAAAGATATGCATCTTCATCGAAAGTGCATTCGGTGATAGATTCGTTCTTCCAAGTATTAGGAGCGGATTCAACACACAAAACAGCATCAGCATTGTCTTCGTCAAGATCATTGGTGAGAACCATTCTGGAATTGTCGTACCAAAGAGTACCTGTAAGAGAGGTAAGACCATTAAGAGTACCATTGGTAGCGGTGATGTTCTTAACCTTAACAAATACTTCGATTTCGTCGCCTGCAGTGAAGGATTCGGGACCTTCGATGACGAGATCGAACTTTGCAGTTTCAGCAACAACGGAAACTGCGAGAACTGAGAGAACCATTGCAACAATAACAACGAAACTCATAATTCTCTTGAAAGTGAGATTTTTCATATTTCCTCCTGTTTTTTGGATTTTTGCGCTGTTTACGAGCGTAAAAACCATTAAATTTTTCATCAGCATAAAAGCGATGTTATTTCGCATATTATAATAACATAAGTTTTATAATATTTCAATAGTTTTTTAGCGATTTTGATGATAAAATTTTGTTAAATTTTCGTCAAACCTTCTTTAAATAATTCAGCAACGCTCATTTGAGGATAAAACGTGCTTCTTCGTCCTCATAAATAACAGAAAAAATCTTTGCTGTTTTATAAACGAAAACTATAACGGCGATATATCTCATCGTGACAACAAACGGATAAAAATACGGAACCGCAAGCCCAATACCCCATAAGACCGTCGACACACAGAACGAAAACCAAGGGATCGAAACAGACATCTTTTTTTCACCAAGTGATTCCGCAAGATTTTGCGTTTCAATAAGGAAGAATCGTATGCAAATCATAGTCAAAACCGCGGTGATGATTGCGATTAACGAACCAACAATGACCTTCCATAAAGCGGTTTCATGAATCACAACGGCGCCGTTCGGGTTGAATTCCTGCCTGAACCATTCCGAACCTGCCATCAACAAAAATGCGGGCAGAGCGAAAAACTTCGTCTTTTTGAATTCCGAAATCTTGTCGAAGAAAAAACAAGACGCAAAAATCAAAAGGAACATAACAGAAGCCGGAATTGCACGAACTCCGTCGAAACTAATATCAAAAAGGAAAAATAAAGCAAAATACACCGAATATTTGCCCATTCTCAAACGCTTAATGCGAACCGAATCGGGCTGTTTTGAATATTCGACCTCATATCGCGTGTCAAGAATCTCGTTTGCTTCTCTGTGGAAACAATTAAAGAATCTGACGGCGTTAAAATACCAAACGACTGCCGTACCGAAAGCCAACATCGAAAGAAGCACGGTAAGTATCGGCTTAATCGAAACGATGTCGGTAATAGTGTCGATAACGTCAAAATCGGTTTCGGTATAAATTCGAAGCTCGATAATCGAGATCAATTCCGGCAAAAGCGTTGCCGCAATACGTGTGAAGAAAGCGAGATAAGATAAAAATGCAAAATTATCGCAATTTTTGAGCGAAGAATTACAGTTGTTTCTCATCGAGAAATAAGAAATGCCGCCGAACAACTGCTTGAAAAATACAATATAGATAATACCTTCAACAATCGAAAACGCTGTTGCGGCAAGCATTCTGTTCGAACCGATTTCTGTCGAAAGCATCGAACGTGTCAAAAGAAGTTTTATCGCCTCGGTCACAAAAAGATATATGAGCGTTTTTCGTGCATTGTCGACCGAACCGTCAAAATATGCAAGTTGAGTCAATCCGAAAAAGAGAAGAACACAACCGAAAACGTCGGGTAAAACGTCGACGTTGGCAGGGACGGGGTTAACGAAAAACAAAAGACCGAGAAGAATCAGATAACGGCTTTTGCTCGAAACAGATTTATTTTTTATTTCGTTTTTCAATTTTGCGTTCAACCTCCCGTCTTTCGTTATATCTCTTTTCAATGGCTTTCGCGCGTTCTGCCGCCAACTGTCGTTTGTCTTGCTGATATTGTTCTTCGCTCGTTATAAGAACAAAGCAGGTGTGAAGAAACGTTATGTTAACAATTATAACCGCGTATTGAAGAATATATTGCGCCGATGAAACCATAAAAGCAAGATCGCCAAGCAACCCCAAAAGGTTTCCGATCCCCGCAAATAATGCCAAAGAAATCGCGAAAACCGTGAATACAAGACGGTTCCTCGCTTGGCTTTCAAGCTTTGATGCCTTGCAGTCCTTGGCAATCTTGACAACGGAACTTAACCAGAAATAAGACATCATCGCCCAAGCGGAAAGATAGAGGATAAACGTAATTACGTTAACCGTCGGAATCGAGTCGATATCGACGAATCCCAAAATATCGAGGAATAACAAAATTCCTCTCGGAAGCATAAATAACGAACTTGCGGATGCCTTCAGAAAGCCGGCTTCAAGCCTGGAAGCGAGGAAGAATCCGTATGCAAGCAGCATTACGCCGAAAAGCGCACCGCCGACTTCGTTAAGCAGCAAAAAGCCATATCCGAACAATGCAACACCGAATCCCATATTTCAAACCTCGCAATCAATAATTAATTTTCTTTACCTTGACAGCATTTCTTGTATTTTTTACCGCTGCCGCAGGGACAAAGGTCGTTAGGACCGACCTTTTCTGCTTTTTTAACGGGTGTGGGCTTAACCTTTTGTCCGCCTTCGCCCTTCATAGAAGCTGAACCGTTGAGAATCTGCTTTCTTTCGGTGACTTCGGGACGGGGCTTGGCAGTAAGCAACATTCTAACGGTACCCGAATGTATTTCGGTTATCATTTCGTCATACATCGCACCACCCTGAATCTTATATTCGGTAACAGGGTTGCGCTGTGCATATGCATTCAAACCGACACTTCCGATAAGGTCGTCCATAGCATCGATATGGTCGACCCAACGAGAGTCGACGTTACGAAGCAAAATCGCACGTTCGACCTCACGGAAAACCTCGGGAGTGAAGAGTTCTTCCTGTTTGTCGAGCGCATCGTTTATTCGGGCTTCAAGAACAGAAATGATATCCTCTTGCGTGAGTGTCGCAAGGTCTTCCTGATTATATCTGAAATCGTCGGAATTGCAGAGAATACCGTTGAATTCATTGCGTATTCCGTCAAAATCCCATTCGTCTGCAACGTCGGATTGGGTATACATAGAAACAGCTTCCGAAATATAGCTGTTTGCCATTTTGCGAATCGTTGCGGATATATCATCGTCGTTAAGCACCGAACGGCGTTGAGCATAAATACGTTCGCGCTGTTGGTTCATAACATCATCATACTGAAGAACGTTCTTTCTGCGTTCCGAGTTACCGCCTTCAATACGCATTTGTGCGTTTTCAATCGAGTTTGAAAGAATACCCGCGTCAATGGGCTGGTCTTCGGGAAGACGAAGAGCGTTGACAATACCGATTATTCTGTCTGCACCGAAAAGACGCATAAGGTCGTCTTGCATGGAAAGGAAGAACCTGCTCTCGCCCGGGTCACCCTGACGTCCTGCACGTCCGCGAAGCTGATTGTCGATACGACGGCTTTCGTGTCTTTCCGTACCGAGAATGAAAAGACCGCCCGCTTCTCTGACTTTTTCTGCTTCAATGCGAATATCTTTTTCGAATTCTTCTTTGAGTTCTTCAAAATGCTTTCTTGCGGCAATGATTTCGGAGTCGTCGGTCATGCCGAAATTGGTTGCCTCGTAAAGCATATAATCGTCGAATCCTTCTTTTCGAAGCGCATCTTTCGCAAGAAATTCCGAATTACCGCCAAGCATAATGTCGGTACCTCTACCTGCCATGTTGGTGGAAATTGTAACAGCACCAAGCTTACCTGCCTGTGCAATGATCTCCGCTTCTTTTTCATGGTATTTTGCGTTGAGTACGTTGTGAGGGATGTTTCTCGCCTTGAGCACCTTCGAAAGAAATTCACTCTTTTCGACAGAAACGGTACCGACAAGAACGGGCTGACCTTTTTCGCGACATTCCTGAATCTGTTTGATAATAGCTTCAATCTTGCCGTTGAAGGTCTTATAAACAACGTCGTTGTGGTCTTTTCTGATCATAGGCTTGTTTGTCGGGATAACGACGACGTCAAGCGCATAAATTTCGCGGAATTCGTCTTCTTCGGTGAGGGCAGTACCCGTCATACCCGAAAGCTTTTTATATTTTCTGAAATAGTTCTGGAAGGTAATGGTTGCCTGAGTTTTGTTTTCGTTCTGAACGGTAACACCTTCTTTTGCTTCAATAGCTTGATGGAGCCCGTTCGAGAAACGTCTGCTCGGCATAATACGTCCCGTGAAGGAATCGACAATAACGACCTTGCCGTCTTGCATAACGTAATCTATGTCACGTTGCATAATACCTCTTGCACGGATTGCGTTGTTGAGGTAGTGCATAAGCTCGGAATGTTCACCTTCGCCGATGTTTTCGATACCGAAATGCTTTTCGGCTTTCGCGAGACCGTTTGCGGTGAACATACAGCTTCTTGCTTTTTCGTCTACGATATAATCTTCCGCGATGTTTTCATCGCTCTGCTTGGAATCAAATTCCTTGATGCGATAGCATTTCAGTCTGCGAACGAATTCATCGGCTTTTTTGTACATTTCACTCGATTCTCCGCCTGCACCCGAAATGATAAGAGGGGTACGAGCTTCATCGATGAGAATGGAGTCAACTTCGTCGACGATTGCGAATTCGTGACCGCGCTGTGCGATCTGTTTTTTATAAACCACCATGTTGTCACGTAGGTAGTCAAACCCAAACTCGTTGTTTGTGCCGTAGGTAATGTCGGCATTATATGCCTTTTGACGTTCCTTCGTGTCAAGGCCTTGAATGATAAGACCGACTTCGAGTCCCAAGTAACGATAAACGTTACCCATCCATTCGCTGTCACGCTTTGCGAGGTAATCGTTAACGGTAACAACGTGAACACCGTTACCGGAGAGCGCGTTAAGATATGCAGGGAGGGTAGCCATAAGGGTCTTACCTTCACCGGTTCTCATTTCGGCAATTCTGCCTTGATGTATAACGATACCGCCGATAAGCTGAACTCTGTAATGCTTCTTTCCGAGAACACGCCAAGAAGCTTCTCTGACCGTCGCGAATGCTTCGGGAAGAATATCATCAAGCGTTTCACCGTTTTTAAGTCGGTTTTTGAGAATGTCGGTTTGACCTCTCAATTCTTCTTCGCTCATGTTGGAATATATGTCGGAAAGCGCCTCGATCTTCTGAACAATCGGCTCGATCTTTTTAAGCTGTTTGTCGCTGTAAGTACCGAAAATTTTTGTAAATAAAGACATTTTATCGCTCCTTCTTACGAACGTATAAATTTTCACAAATAGTATATTAACATATATCTTGTAAAAAGTATACAGTTATTTGTAAAAATAATTGCAATAAGAGAAAAAATGAAGTATAATAGATTGAATAAATATGTTATTAACGGAGTAAACGCTTTTATGAGCACGATTGCGGCAATAGGAACCCCCTATGGCAAGGGCGGTGTGGCAATGATAAGAATAAGCGGAATCGACGCTTTTTCTGTCGCTGAAAAGATATTTATACCTGCGTCAAAGGAACGCTTTGCGAAAAAACTTCACGGAACGGTTTATTATGGCTCTTTTTGTGACGAGAAGGGTGTTTTCGACGACGGAATCTGTATTTTGTTTGAATCCCCCCGTTCCTTCACGGGCGAAAACGTTGCCGAACTTTATTGTCACGGCGGTACACTCGTAACCCAAAACCTTCTTTCCGCCGCATTAAAAAACGGAGCACGAATGGCAACGGCAGGTGAGTTCACAAGACGTGCCTTCATAAACGGAAAAATATCCTTGACACAAGCCGAAGCAATCGGCGGTATAATCGATTCAAAAAGTGAAAAACATCTTCGTATCGCCTCGAAACAGGCAAACGGCTCGTTAAGCCGTGCGCTTGGTGAGATTTATGACGAACTACGAATTCTTGCCGCTTCGGTTTATGCCTATATAGACTATCCCGACGAGGATATGACCGACGTTTCGGTTCCTGAAATGCGTTCTCGTCTTATAGAACTCAAAAATCGTCTTGATAAGCTCAAAAGCAGTCATACCTACGGCAAAGCAATAAGCGAAGGTATTGTAACCGCAATCGTCGGCAAACCCAACACGGGAAAAAGTTCGCTTTTGAATCGCCTTTGCGGTGAGGATAGGGCAATCGTAACCGATATCGCAGGTACAACACGTGACGTTGTAACCGAAACGGTGCGTTTGGGCGATATGATTTTGCGCCTTTCCGATACCGCAGGTATCCGTGAAAGCGAGGACACCGTTGAAAAGATAGGTATCGAAAAAAGCCGAAAAGCAATCGAAGAATCGGGACTTGTTCTTGCCGTTTTCGATTCGTCAAGACCGCTTGATGAAGATGATAAAACCCTCATAAATGCAATAAAAGAAAGCGATAAATCATCAAAAACCGTTTGTATCGTCAATAAAACCGATATTGCTTGTGAAGAATTAGACCTTCCCTTTGACAGAATAATAAAAATCAGCGCCCGAAACGGAGAGGGAATAGATTTTCTTGTCGAAACCGTTTCTGAAATGTTCGGCGCAGGCGAGATTACGGAAAACGACGAAATTGTCGTAAATGCGCGTCAATGCGCCGCTGTCGCCAATGCTGCCGAAGCTCTTGAATCGGCGATAAACGCGCTCGACGGATTCACACAAGATATCGCAGGAATGGATATCGAACGTGCGCTTTCCTCGATTGCCGAAGCGGACGGCAGACTTGTGAGCGAAGACATTGTAAACGAGATATTCTCACGCTTTTGCGTTGGTAAATAAAAGGAAATTGTTATGCAGAAATATACAGCAGAAAAATTAGACGTAGCCGTAATCGGCGCAGGACACGCAGGTATCGAAGCCGCGTTGGCTTGTGCTCGTATGGGCGTAAAAACAGCGTTGTTCACTCTCACGCTCGACCTTGTCGGAAACCTTCCCTGTAACCCCTCGATCGGCGGTACGGGAAAGGGGCACCTCGTTTTCGAAATTGATGCCTTGGGCGGCGAAATGGGACGTGCGGCAAACGAGGTTATGCTTCAAAGCCGTATGCTTAATGCATCGAAAGGCCCTGCCGTAAGGTCCTTGCGTATGCAGGCGGACAGAGTGAAATACCGCAACTATATGAAGAATATCATCGAGAATACTGAAAATTTGGTTCTCAAACAATCGGAAGTTGTTTCCGTCGAAGCCGATGAAAACGGTGTTACGGGTGTAACAACCTCTTTCGGTGCGTTCTATCCTGCAAAATGCGTTATAATCTCGACCGGTACTTCACTCGGCGGAAGAATAATCGTCGGCGAAGAAGCTTATGCTTCGGGCCCCGATAATACTCTTCCCGCAAACCGTCTTGTAGATTCCCTCAAAGAACTCGGAGTGAAGCTTGTTCGTTTCAAAACGGGTACTCCCGCGAGAATCCATGCCGATTCGATCGATTATTCAAAGCTCGAACGTCAAGACGGTGATAGCGAACCGACAATGTTCGGCTTTGCGCCTTCCCGTGAAAACAGTTTGCCTTGCTATATTGCATATACTAATGCCGAAACCCACCGTATAATCCGCGAAAACCTTTCACGTTCTCCGCTTTATTCGGGTGTAATTCACGGCACAGGACCTCGTTATTGCCCGAGTATCGAGGATAAGGTGGTTCGCTTTGCCGATAAAGAACGTCATCAGATATTCGTCGAACCGATGGGTGACGATACGAAGGAAGTCTATTTGCAAGGACTTTCAAGCTCACTCCCCGAGGAAGTCCAGCTTGATTTGGTACATAGCATAGAAGGTCTTGAAAATGCAGTATTTATGAGAACCGCCTATGCGATTGAATACGATTGCTGCGACCCGTTACAGCTTAAAAACACTCTCGAATTCCGTTCGATAAACGGACTTTTCGGCGCAGGACAGTTCAACGGAAGCTCGGGATATGAAGAAGCGGCAGCACAGGGACTTGTTGCAGGTATCAATGCCGCACTTAAGGTTAAGGGATTAGAGCCGTTCACGCTTTTGAGAAGCGAAAGTTATATCGGAACGCTCATCGACGACCTTGTAACAAAAGGTACTAACGAACCCTACCGTATCATGACTTCAAGAAGCGAATACCGACTTCTTCTCCGTCAGGATAATTCCCAAACACGCCTTCTTCCGAAGGGATATGAGGTCGGACTCGTCAGCGAAGAACGTTATCAGAGCTTCTTGAAGGCCGAACAGGATTTGAAAGACCTCATAGAAATGCTCGAAAACAGCAGTATAAAATCCTGTGAAGCACTCGACGACCTTTACGAAAAATACGGATACGAACGCACGGGTATGGGCATTGTCAAAGCAGAGCTTCTTCGCCGTCCCGGTGTTACGATAGAAGACGTCTTGACTCTTTCGGGAGAGATCGATAATTATGATAAGATACTTCTCACCCGTGCCGAAACAGAGATAAAATATTCGGGATATATCAAACGTCAACTTGCCGAAGTCGAAAGATTTTCAAAGCTTGAAGAAAAACAGCTTCCAAAAGATATCGACTATACCTCAATAAAAGGACTCCGTCTTGAAGCGGCGCAAAAGCTTCAAAACCTTCGTCCCGAAAACGTCGGCAGAGCATCGAGAATAAGCGGTGTTTCGCCTGCCGATATCTCGGTACTCCTCATCTATCTTGCACAAGGAGGCAAACAATGAGCTTTTCCGAACTCACAAAGAAATATCGTCCATCATTGACCGATAAAGAATGTGAATCCCTCGACATAATCGGCAAGAGCCTTTGCGAAAAGAACGAGGTAATGAACCTCACCGCGCTTACCGATGAAAAGGGTGTGGCATTGCTTCATTTTTGGGATTCTTTGACCTTGCTCGATACTGGACTTTTCAAGGATAAAAACGTAATCGATATCGGTTGCGGAGGCGGATTTCCTTCTCTTCCTCTTGCGCTTTGCTCCGAAAATTGCAATATAACTTCAAACGACGCAACTCTCAAAAAACTCGATTACGTTGCCGAAACCGCGAAAACAGCAGGAATCAATAATCTGAAAACCCTCTGTGGCAGAGCGGAAGAATTGACCCACGAAGTTAAATATCGCGAAAAATTCGATATTGCAGTTGCTCGCGGTGTTGCAAGAATGAATATCCTTTCCGAATGGTGTATGCCTTTCGTCAAGGTCGGCGGATATTTCGTCGCAATGAAGGGTGAAAAGGGAAGAGAAGAAGCCGAAGAAGCGAAAAAAGCAATATCCGAGCTCGGCGGGGAGTTGGTTGACATAATCGATATAAAGATTCCTGAATATGACTATCTCCATACGCTCATTATAGTAAAAAAGACAAAACAAACCCCGAAAAAATACCCTCGCCGTAATAGTCAAATACAGAAAAAACCTCTTTAAGATTCAAGGTGAATAAAATGGAAGAACTCCGCGATACAAACGGCTTGACCGAAAGCGAATTTCTAAAAATCTACGATGCGTCGAAATACGAACGCCCCTCGGTTACGGTTGACATAATCATTATAAACGACGGTAAACTTCTTCTCGTTCGCCGTGGCGGACACCCCTGTATCGGCAAACTCGCTTTTCCCGGCGGTTTTGTAGAGATGAACGAAGACGTCTATACCGCTGCTTGCCGTGAACTTTTCGAGGAAACGGGCTTGAAGGCAAAGTCACTTCGCCAACTTCGCGTTGCATCAGAACCGAACCGTGACCCGAGAACAAGAATAATAACCGTGCCCTTCCTTGCTGAAATCGAAGATGCATCGAAGGTTTGTGCGGGTGACGATGCAATGTCTGCAAAATGGTATTCTTTTTCGTATAAGAAATACGATATGGGAAAAACAACCTTCTTTGAGATCAATATTGCATCCGAAACAAATCGATATACCGTCAAGGTTTCGAAAACCTTCGATAAAAACGGCATAATTGCTGACCCGATATATAAAACCGTCGGCGAATCTTGTCTTGCCGGTGACCACGCGGAGATTTTGGCGATGGCTTTGGATAATATGAACTAAAGGGAAATGAAATGACAGAAAAACACACGTTTGACATCAATGAAGAAACGATAAAACAACAGCTTGATGAGGTTTTCACGGAAGAAGTTATCGAATGGACAAAACCGTTAATGCAAAACTTCACAAAGCTTATGGCATATTACCGTTGTGCCATAATGGAGATCGAAACGAAGTTCAACGTTCTTAACGAAGAATATTCTCTCCGCTTGGACCGTAACCCGATAAACAGTATCAAAAGCCGTCTTAAATCGGTTCCGAGTATGCGTGAAAAACTCAAAAAATTCGGTTCAACACTCAATGCGGAATCGGTCGAGGAACACCTTAATGACGTTGCAGGCGTGCGTGTCGTTTGTTCCTTCACGGAAGACGTTTATACCCTAGCAAACGCGCTTTTGAAACAAGACGATATAACGCTTATAAGAATCAAGGATTATATCAAAAACCCCAAGCCCAACGGATACAGAAGTCTTCATTTGATAGTAAGTGTGCCGATATTCCTTGCTCACGAAAAACGTTTTATGAAGGTTGAAATACAACTTCGTACGATAGCAATGGACGTTTGGGCAAGCTTGGAACATCAACTTCGCTATAAAAAGGACTATGATTTCGATGAGCATATGTCGAGCGAACTCCTCAAATGCGCCGAATTAAGCGCTGAACTTGATATTCGTATGGACTCACTCCGTGCCGAGCTTCAGGACGATATGGAAGAAATCGAAAGTTAATAAAAAAACGAAAAAACTCCGCATCGTTGCGGAGTTTTGATTTAAAGGCAACATTCCTTATGATAAAAATGAGTTTCGCCAAGGCGAAAAGCTACTTTACTTCTTCACTATTCACTATTACCTCTAACCTCGCCAAAAATCTCCTCGGACGGGTTTAGTGAAAAGTGAAGAGTGAAGAGGGAAAAAGTAAAAATCTCCCCGAACTTCGTCCGAGGAGATTTTTGGCAGGGATGGCAGGATTCGAACCTACGAATGCAGCAGTCAAAGTGCTGTGTCTTACCGCTTGACGACATCCCTACGTGGATAGCCGAAAAGAATTGAACTAAAATCGCCCAAAAGGGTTATTTTTGGCTATAATTATGCGCAAAGGTGATTATAACCCGAAATCATCGTTTTGTCAACCGCTTTTGCAAATAAAAGTTATAAAATGTTGTTGAAATGCAGAAAGTATTGTTATATAATAAATCAAGAGATTCATGGAGGACGTATTATGAAAAGAATTATATCTTTGTTATTGTGCATCAGCGTATTATTAACGGTCATACCTGCGCTTTCCGTTTCTGCTGAAGACCTTGACGGAGCTTATGAAGTTCTTTTGGCAGGTATTCTTGCGTTCGAGGAGAATATTGATATTCGCCAATATAATGTATCGACTTCCAGTCTTTCTCTTTTGGTGAACGGACTTATATCTAATGAACCCATGATGTTTAATTTTAATACGTGTAAATATTATTATACGGATAAGGTTCTTTCTGTTGTACCTACCTATAGAATGACTCAGGAAGAATATGAAGAGAAACTTGAATTTATACAAACCGAAATTCAGGCAATACTCGACACCATCCCCGAAGGTCTTGATGATTATGAGAAAGCTCTCTATCTTCATGACTATATTGCGTTAAACTTCTGTTATGACCTAACATATACCATAAGAACTCTTGACGGATTTTTAGAAGAAAAAACCGGCGTATGCGCGGCATATGTGCTTCTTTATGACGAACTATTAACAAGAATAGGCATCGAAAACTATGCCGTACATAGTGCAAGTTTAAACCATGTTTGGAACCAAATTAAGATTAACGATAACTGGTACCACGTTGATATCACTTGGGACGATCCGGTAGGTTCTTATGATGTTACAGACAAAGGTTATTATGCTCGTGCTTGGCACGATGACTTTTTAGAGAGCGACGCAGCGATAATGGCTTCTCATGCAACCGATATAGAGTCGAAATATCCTTGTACCGATACTACATTTGATAATCTTTCTTGGAAAAATAAATATTATCCCGTTGGATTTGCAAACGGAAACACATATATTCTCGAAGATGACAATATATGGTTGTTGGATATAAAAACAGGCAACAAAAATCTTGTTTATGACACAAATACTGAAATATATCGTTCCGAAATCACCGGAAAAATTTATATGAATTATCCCTATTTCGGAAGCTATAATAATAAACTGATCTATCATAACGGCGAATCTTTGCTTTCCTATGACCCTCAAACCAACACAACAGAGGTTCTTCATACCCCAGAAACCGAAGAGGCGATAGCCTTGTTCTATGTTTCGGGTAATACCATAAACTATATAATAGGCACAACAAACATCGCCGCCGAAGGTACAGAATATACTTTCGTTATCGAAGATTTAATGTGTGGCGATATCAATGGTGACAATAGTATTACATCTGTTGACTATATTTCTCTCAAACGTGCAGTGATGGAGGGGCTTGACCCGTCTGTGCCTGCGAAAATTTGGGATATAAACGGGGATGAAGTCTGTACGATTCTCGATTATATAACCCTAAAACGTGTTGTTATGGGAACCTATGTTTTGAACTAAATATTGAAAAAACGGATGAGGATATGTATAAAAAACTTCTTCCTTCAAATATGCTCTTCAATGGTTTGCATGATTCCGAGATTGAGAGCGCATTAAATCTTTTTTCTGCAAAAAAACGAAAATATTCAAAAGGGGAGATAATTGCGTCAGCAGGTACAAGGCTCGAACGCTTCGGACTTGTGCTTTCGGGCACGGTTCAGGTAAGCTTTATCGATATTGACGGAAATTCCGTCATAATGGCAAGCGTTACCTCAGGCGATACCTTCGGAGAATCGTTATGTTGGCTCAATATCACCGAAATCCCTGTAACTGTCACTGCGTTTAGCGATACAGAAGTGCTTCTTCTTTCTCCGCAATCGCTGTTGGCTTCGAACGATAGTCTTGCTTGTGAATTAAGAAATCGTTTTGTTTCGATGCTTGCGACAAAAGCACTTGCGATGAACGATAGAATCCAAATTCTTTCAAAACCCACCGTAAGACAAAAGATTATAACCTTCCTTTCACAATATAGCAACCGTTCGCAAAGTAAGACCTTTTCGGTTCCATTCGACCGCGAAACACTTGCGCTCTATCTTGGCGTAAATCGTTCCGCTCTCTCTCGCGAGCTTTCGGCGATGCAAAAAGAGCGGATAATCGAATTTTATAAAAATACCTTCAAAATACTTTAATCACGTTGCAACCGCAACGTGATTTTTTGTTTATATATATTATAATAAGATAAAGAAAATTAATAGAGGTGTTCATCATGAAAAAAATCATTTCTTTATTGCTTGTATCATTGTTGATGTTACTTGCGTTTGCGGGTTGCACTAATAACCAATCCGAAACAACGTCAAACGATGTCTCAGAGACCGAAAAAACGACCGTACGTATTGCCGGTATGAAAGGACCAACCTCAATCGGATTGGTCGGAATTATGGAAGAAAATTCAAAAGGCACTACGAAAAACAAATATGATTTTTCAATAAAAGGCGCTGCTGACGAAATCACACCACTTTTGATTCAAGGCAAACTCGACATCGCCGCAGTTCCCGCAAACCTTGCTTCCGTGCTTTATAACAAAACCGAGGGCAAAATCAAGATGATTGCAATAAATAACCTCGGCGTACTCTATATCGTCACAAAAGGCGAAGAGATTTCTTCGATATCCGACCTTAAGGGCAAGACGATTCTTTCGACAGGAAAGGGAACCACACCCGAATATACCTTGCGTTCGCTTCTTGCAAAGAACGGAATCGACCCCGATAAAGATGTAACGATCGAGTTTAAGACAGAAGCAACCGAAGTTGTTGCACAAATGACAAAATCCGAAACCGCAATCGCGATGCTTCCCCAACCTTATGTAACCGTTGCATCGGGTAAAGTTCAGGGCTTGAAGGTTGCCCTCGATTTGAACGAAGAATGGAAAAAGGTAAATAATGGAAGCAGTATTGTAACTGGTGTTATCGTTGCACGTGATGAATTCATCAAGAATAACCCAGAAGCAGTAAAAGACTTCTTGGCGGAATTCAAAACCTCTGCCGAAATGGTAAATGCGGACATTAAGGAAAGCGCAAAACTTGTTGAAAAATTCGGTATTTTCGCCGCTAACGTTGCAGAAAAAGCTATTCCTCAATGTAATATAACCTATATCGCGGGCGAAGATATGAAAACACCTGTAAATACCTATCTTGGAGTTTTGTATGAACAAAATCCCCAATCCGTCGGCGGAACACTCCCGAAAGACGATTTTTTCTATATCGCAAAATAAAAAAAGAATATTAATAAAGACGTTCTCAGTCATACTTGCGCTTGCCGTTTGGCAAGCGTTAAGTATGCTTGTCGGCACCGATCTTCTTCTCGTTTCGCCAATACAGATCATAAAAAAACTCTCGGCCCTCGTTTTCGAGGAGAGATTTTTGACAACTGTGACGTTCACCTTTTCGAGAATTGCGCTCGGTTTTCTTTTCGGATTGCTTTTCGGTTCGGTTCTTGCGCTTGTCGCAGGTCGGTTCAAAACCGTAGAAATTCTGCTCTGGCCGTATATGGTGACGGTAAAATCTGTTCCCGTCGCATCGTTTGTCGTAATAGCATTGATATGGCTTTCAAGCTCGAACCTCTCGTCACTGATATCCTTCTTGATGGTTCTCCCGATAGTCTATACGAATCTTCTTGAGGGCATAAAGTCGGTCGATAAAAAAATGCTCGAAATGGCAAACGTGTTCAAAATGCCGTTTTCAAGAAGGGTGCGCTTCATCTGGCTCCCGTCGGTCAAATCCCATCTCCTGTCGGCTGTGAAAATATCTCTTGGACTCGCTTGGAAATCGGGTGTTGCCGCCGAATTGATTGGTATTCCCGAGGGCTCTGTCGGCGAAGAATTGTATTATGCAAAACTCTATCTCGACACCGAAAGTCTTTTCGCTTGGACAGTCGTGATTGTTGCAATCTCGGTTACGTTTGAAAAACTGACCGTTCTTCTTGTTGAAAAAGCATTCGAAAGGACGGAACGGGTATGAAAGATATAAAACTCTCGAACGTGTCAAAACGCTTTGATGAAAAAATTGTGCTTGATAATTTTTCCTATACCTTCGAAAAAGGAACTGTAACCTGCCTTATGGGTGCTTCGGGTGTCGGAAAGACGACCCTTCTCAATCTCCTTCTCGGCTTGATTTCTGCCGATTCGGGCGAGATTATGGGCATTCCCGACGATGTTTCGGCAGTGTTCCAAGAAGATCGTCTTTGCGAAACTTTTTCCGCTGTCGCAAATATAACGGCTGTAACGGGAAATGATGTTGATGAGTCGGGAATATTGGATTGCCTTTCGAAGCTTGGACTTGAAGGAAGCGAAAGGCGCCCCGTTTCAACTCTTTCAGGCGGTATGAAAAGACGTGTTGCGATTGCGAGAGCGCTGCTTGCAAAAAGTGATCTTATAATCTTCGATGAACCTTTCAAAGGACTTGATGAAGATATTAAACAAAAAACGATCGAAACCATTCTCGAATATACAAAAGGGAAGACACTGATCGTTGCCACCCACGATACAAACGACTCGAAACTCCTTTCTGCGAATGTTCTGAATATATAATTTTGTAGGGATCGGTGTCCTCGACGGTCCGCTTCTTCGTTAAATCAATAACATAAAAAGTCCGATGGATAAACCATCGGACTTTTGTGTTTAATTATTGATTAAAAATCGCCGTCTTCGTAATCGAAGTCGTAGTCATAATCTTCGTCATAATTGAAATCGAAATCGTCATCGGGAAGTTCAACAGAAGAACCGAAGTTGTTTTGCTGATAGTACAAATTGGAAACGTATTCCATAATCTTGGGGAATTTGGTTGTGATATCTGTCATCCAAGCAGCAACAGTGTTTTTATCAAGTTCTTCGATAGAAACGCTGTTCGAGGGAGCAGAAATGTTAACGTTGGTTGTTTCTGCTGCGATAGCGAATTTAACGTCAATCTTGCCAAGACCCATAATAAGTTGATCGGCTTTGAAGGAAATAGTGATGTTTTCCTTGGTGCTCGAGAAGGTAGAATCAATAATGAAATCGAATTTGAGAGTCTGACCGGCGTAAGAAACTTCGGAAACAGCAAGTTTGAATTTGCCCTTGCCGGTTTCAAGAGAAAGCTTAACAGCGATTTCTTCGCCGTCTGCATTAATCTTGAGAGTACCGTCGTGCTTGCCGTTTGCATAAGTACCTTCGAAGGTTAAGATATCGTAAACTTTGCCGTCTTCCTTGAAGCTGAGAACGATCTTTTCTTTGCCGTTTTCAACGGTGCGGTCGAAGGATGCAATACCTTGCGATTCGTCGTAATCGCCTTCTTTTGTGGTAGGAGCGAGCTTGAAGCTTACGTTGTCATCAACGAAAGTACCTTCAAACTTGAATACGGGGGCTTTATCGTCGCTTGCAACAACTTCGAGAGCAACGGTGTCCTTGTTGTATGTGGTGTTAACGATCTTAATACTGCCGAATCCTTTTACGAGTTCGTCAGCCGCAGTGTCAGCGTCGATTTCGCCTGGGAAGAATTCCTTTATAATTCCTGCAAGATCTTCGTTTTTGACAGACTTGTTGATGAAGTCTTTGACGATGCCCTTAATAAGGTCGGGACTGATGGTGAAAGTGATGATTCTTGCACCCTTGATTTCCTTGCCACCGATGGTAACATCTTTGGTTTCTTCAACGAATGCGCTGTCGGTAACGTTAGCGTTGATAGCTTCAATAAGAACCTCAGTTGCAATACCGGTAAGTTCGGGAAGCTTTTCTGCCCAAGCAGGAGTAGCAACGGCACTGTCAGCCATTCCGTCGGTCGATGCGCCTTCTTCCATAGCGGTTCCGTTGAGGGCATTGATGTCAAGCTTGATAGCCTTGTCGTTAAGACCGAGAACGTCGGTGAAATAAATAACGTTATCGATCAAAAGTATTTCAGCAGAAGGCTTTTCGCCAAGAAGTTCAGCATCAAGGCCAAGCTTTACGTTCTGTTTGTCGTCTGTTTCAATGTTAAAACTTGCTTTAATGGGCTTGTTTTCGGGAAGAACAGATGCGCCTTCGATTTCAAGCGCGTTGATTTCTGCGGAAAGGGTTCCTTTGAGGCTCTTTTTGGAATTGCTGAGAGATGAAACGATATCAGCGTTTTCGCCAAGAGCGGTGTTCAAGAGAGAAACCTTGAAAAGTTCTTTTGCGGAAAGATTTTTGCCTGTGGGATCGCTGTCACCTTCGGATTCTTCGCTGCAACCTGCAAAAAGTAGAGCGGAGAACACCATCAAAAGTGCGGTGAGAATAGCGATAATGCGTTTTGTCATAATGATTTCCTCCTTTAGAGTTAATTGCTTTAACGCTTTAATTAATTATAACCTAAAAAGCGACAAAAGTCAAGGAGAATTGTTAACGTTCGATGAATGGGCGCTTGAAATTTTTTACAGCATCAATTATAATATATGCGTAATATATATGCGGAGTATCATTATGACGAAAAAATTATTCATTGAGGCAATAATAAAATTTTCATTAGGCGTTGTTCTTGTCGTAGTTTTAATCTTTCTTCCTGCAGGCACGCTGTGCTTTTTCAACGGCTGGCTTTTAATGGGACTTCTCTTTGTACCGATGTTCCTTGCAGGAATCGTAATGATGTTCAAAAACCCGTCTTTATTGAAAAAACGCCTTGATGCAAAGGAAAACGATAGGGAACAGGATAAAGTCGTGAAATTAAGCGGTTTGATGTTCCTCGTCGGCTTTGTTGTTGCGGGTCTTGATTTCCGATTCGGTTGGTTGATCCTACCGAAATCCGTTGTGATAATCGCAAGTATTCTCTTTCTTCTTGCATACCTTCTCTATGCAGAGGTCTTGCGTGAAAACACCTATTTAAGCCGAACGATAGAAATTCAAGAAAACCAAAAGGTCGTGTCAACGGGTTTGTACGGAATAGTACGCCACCCAATGTATAGTGCAACACTTTTGCTTTTCCTCTCGATGCCCCTTGTGCTTGGTTCGCTGTATGCCTTCATAATCTTCCTCGCCTATCCCGTCTTAATCATAAAACGCATTAAAAACGAAGAATCCTTCCTCGAACAAAACCTCGACGGCTATACCGAATATAAACAAAAGGTAAAATACCGCTTAATACCGTTTGTATGGTGAAAACTTAATTTATAAAAGGAGTAGTTTATATGAAAAGATTTGTTTCACTTCTGATTGTGTTATTATTAGTGTTTTCCGTTACCGCTTGCGATGGGATGTCTGTATCAACAAAAAGATACGATGAAATCTCAAGTTATGTTTTGGAAAACATCGATACTCTTTCCCCTAAAAAAGAAATAGAGTTTTTCGATTATGAAGCAACAGGGCTTAGTATCGGCGGTGTTTATTACGGATATTATTACACCGTTAATAACGATATTGTTGTTCCCGATTTTTATTCAGACAATAATTTGGGCGAGAGATATGAAGCGGACGGCGGTACATATTTTGGGAAACCGAACAATGGTACTGATTGGTGCTTTATTAAGAAGATAACGGATAATTGGTATTACTACGAATTGCATTGGGCATAAAAAATAAAACCCCGAAAACCGTAATGGCTTCGGGGTTTTTGTATACTCTTGTGAATATCAGTAGAAGCAAGGTGCGAGAAATCTTGTTCGATTGCAGACGGATGCAGAATGAACGAACAAAATCCGAAGCTGTAGTAGTCTACTGCGAGAGGTTTTGTTCGTTCATAGCAGAAAAAATACAAAAAAAATAAAAGAGTCGGTAAACACCGACTCTTCCATAATTGAATATAAAGAACAAATCTTTTTCTGCGATCTGCGCCGTATCCAATCGAACAAGAGAGAAATTATCTCTTGGAGAACTGGGAAGCACGACGAGCTGCTTTGAGACCGTACTTCTTTCTTTCCTTCATTCTGGGGTCACGGGTAAGGAGACCTGCCTTCTTGAGAGGAGCACGGTATTCATCGCCTGCCTGAAGAAGTGCACGAGCGATACCGTGACGAACTGCGCCTGCCTGACCGGAAACGCCGCCGCCCTTAACGGTGCAGATTACGTCGAAAGTACCTTCAGTCTTGGTAACAGCGAAGGGCTGGTTAACAAGCTTCTTGAGGGTTTCGAGACCGAAATATGCGGAAACGTCCTTACCGTTAACGGTAACGTTACCGGTGCCGGGGATAATACGTACTCTTGCGACAGAGCTCTTTCTTCTGCCGGTGCCGTAGAAATAGGGAATAGCAGATTGATAATTCATAATTTACGTCCTCCTTACTTTACTTCGACAGCGATGGGGTTCTGTGCCTGCTGTTTGTGTTCGCCGTTAGCATAAACCTTAAGGCGACCAAAGCTTGCAGAACCGATCTTGTTCTTGGGAAGCATGCCCTTAACAGCAAGTTCCATAGCCATTTCGGGTTTGGTGTTCATAAGAGTACGGTATTTAACCGACTTAAGACCGCCAACGTAACCGCTGTGATGGTAGTAGAACTTCTGATCGAGCTTCTTACCGGTGAGAACTGCTTTTGCAGCGTTAACGATGATAACGCATTCGCCGCAGTCAACGTGAGGAGTGTATTCGGGACGATGTTTGCCGTTGAGGATAGTTGCAGCAAGTACAGCTACTTTACCGAGGGGCTTGCCTTCAGCATCAATAACGTACCACTTGCGCTCAACAGCTTCTTTCTTCAACATAGTTGTAGACATGGTTGAGAGTTCCTTTCAAAAATTAGTAATTTTTTCGTACTTTGCAATTATAACACAAGAAACCCGTTTGTCAATAGTTATTTTCAAACTTTTTTCGTTTTTGACGTGTTTTTTTGCGATTTTCTCGTTTTTTCTTCGATTTTCTTGATCGTCAGGAATGAAAACGGAGATTATTCGTCGTCTTTTTTCGCTTCTTCTCCGTATTTTTCGTTATATTTTGCCTCGTCGAAGTTAACGACAACCTCATATCCCGTCTTTTCAAGGACAAATTTCAACTTCTCAAGACTGTATTCATAATAATTAAGTTCATCTTCGCCGATGTAGTGAATAACGCTGACACCGTCAATGGTGATATCGGAATTTTTATCATGGGTGACCTTGTAATATTCATTTGCGGAAGAAACGTCGGAGAAGGAAGTAACGAGAGTAGCACCTGCGACAACACCTTTTACGAAATGATAATTATAAACGTAAAGCATCGACGACGATTCCAAAGTCGCCGTAACGGTATATCTCGACCTCAAAAAAGGATATTTTTCCAAGAGCAATTCTCTGTCGTGGTCTTTCGATATCATTCCGCTTTCGTCTTCATATTCAAATTCGTCAACGTAACTTTCGTTGTCATCGCCGAAAGTCAGTCTTCCGCAAGAAGAAAGGGAAATGATGAAGCAAAACACAAAAAAACAAACGATGAACTTTTTCATAAAAATTTTCCTCTAATATAAAATAAAGGGTTGACAGGATTTGATGTATGTGGTAATATATGGATACCGAACATATGTTCGGAATACGGACGTCGGTTGGGAGAATTTTTTGCCCATGCGGTTAGCTCCATCCGCCCCGACGATTAGACGATTGGCTTAATATATGAAACGAAAGGTTGAAAAATGGATTACAGAGAATACGCAAAGGATCTTCTCGCAAGGAAAAAGAATCTTGTTTCGGCATATTCATCTCTGAAAACAGAGCTTGAATGTCTTGAACAGGAAAAAACTGCTTGTAAAACGGCAATATCGAATCTCGACGATAACGATGCCGAACACAAAATCTATGAAGAACGGCTCATAAACATCTTGGCAGACATTGACGATTGTCGCTTTCGCCGTAGCGTTGTCGAACGTGAACTGCTCAAGATCGAAAAGGGAATGAACGGTCTTACGGACTACCAAAAAGACTTGATCGAGGGCTTTTTCATAGAGAAAACGATCGGCATTGCCGACGATTTGATGGAACGCTGGTATAAGGAACGAAGCAGTTTATACCGTGACCGTACACGTGCGTTGGATACCTTCACACGCTCGGTTTACGGTGTACTTCAATTATAATGAAATTCAGGGAGTTTTCAAAACTCCCTGTTTTTGTTTTTTCTGTAATTATAAATAAGTATAATCGCCAAAAGCCCGATAACCGCGCCCGAAATATCGATTAATACGTCGCGCAATTCGGGTGAACGCCCTTCGGTTGCGCTCTGAACAATAAATTCGTCGCAAGAAGCAACCACGGCGCAATATATCGGCGAAAAGAATGAATATGCTTTTTTGTTGAATATACAAATAAGATCGACCGCTAAAACGGAGGAAAGAACAAAATATTCCGAAAAATGCGCCGCTTTTCTGATTAAAAAACCGACGGTATATACGTCTGCGTTTATACCGAGAAACTCAAGAGGTTTTATAATCAAAGTAACGAAAATATCACTTAATGCACCGGATTCTTCACCCGTCTGCATTGAATTAGCGAATATAAACGCGGTAATAAAAACGGTAATAACAGAAGTGATGATAATCGTCAAACGTCTTTTATTGTTCATCAATCATTTCCTCTGCTGCTTTAATAACCGTTTCGGTTATGTTAAGACCGCCGAGTATTCTTGCGATCTCGTCACGACGACCGTTTCGGTCGAGTTTGATGACGTTCGTGACGGTTCTGTCGCCGTCTTCGGTTTTTGAGATTTTGTAATGTGCATCCGCCTTCGCCGCAAGAATTGCTGAATGGGTGACACAAATGACCTGTGTCTTTCCGCCGTCTGCCGCTTTTTTAAGACGAATACCGATCTTTTCGCTCGTCTTACCCGAAACGCCCGAGTCGATTTCGTCGAAAATAAGTGTTCCGATAGCTTCGCTGTCGGCAAAAACGCATTTAAGACAAAGCATAATTCTCGAAAGTTCACCGCCCGATGCTATTTTAGACATCGGCTTCGGAAGTTCACCCTTGTTCGCACTGATGAGAAACTCTGCCGTATCGGCGCCGTCGGAAGCAAAATCCTTTTGCTCAATAGCAACCTCGAAACGAACCGAAGGCATATCAAGCTCGTTAAGCTCTTCCGTAACACGTCTGCAAAGCTCGTCGGACGCTTTTCTTCTCGTTTCCGTAAGCTTGTATGCAACGGCTTTTAATTCGATTTCAGCGGTTTTAAGCTCGGCTTCAAGTCGTGTTTTTTCTTCCTCGCTGTTTTCATTGATATTAAGCTCGTTTTCCCAATCGGAAAGCAATTCAGGGAACTCGTCGGAGTTGGTTTTGTATTTCAATTCGAGCTTTTTGATAAGCTCAAGCCGTGTTTCGCAATCGTCAAGACGTCTTTCGGGATTTTCGCCGTCGGATTCAAGATAACCCTTCAACGATTCCGCAATATCAATAATTTCATATTTTGCATTATCCAAACGCTCTGAAAGCTCTTCTGCCTCGGGGATAATTCCGTTGAGCGCAGAAACAGCGTTGAACGCCGTCGCAATCTGCTCAAAAACTGCACCGTCACGTCCATAGAGGATAGTATATGCCTCGCCTGCACGAGAAACGATCTTCTCGATATTCGCAAGACGCTTTCTTTCGGCATCAAGCTCGTCCTTTTCGCCGACTTTTATGTCGGCACTCTTGAGCTCGTTGATTCTGTAACGAAGCATATCAAGTCGAATTTCTCTTTCCTTGCTGTCATCGTTGAGAGAATCAAGTCGATGCTTAATGTCATTGTATTTTTTATAGCAAACAATATATTCGTTATAAATGTTTTCGTTTTTCGCAAAAGAGTCAAGCAAACTCAACTGCTTTTCGGTGTCTGCGAACGCTTGTGTGTCCTGCTGACCGTGAATCGAAAGCAGATTCGAGATAACCGCCTTCAAACGAGAAAGGGGAATGGCTCTACCGTTGATTTTTGCACCCGAACGACCGTCACGTGATATACGACGAGAAACAGTAATCGAACCGTCTTCCTCGGGCTCGATATCAAATTCCTTCAATACGTCGAACGTTTTCTTGTCTTCGACCGAAAACAAACCTTCGACGAATGCCTCGTCTTCTCCTGTTCGGATAATATCCTTGTCACTTCTTGCACCGCAAAGAAGACCGAGCGAATCGATTATGATACTTTTACCTGCGCCCGTTTCACCCGTAAAGGCGCAAAAACCCGAAGATGGCTCGAGCGAGAGCTTCTTTATAAGCGCAATATTCTCAATATAAATCGAAAGTAACATATTATTTACCGATCATCTCGTTAAGAGTTTTTGTAATAACCTTTGCGTTTTCGTTATCTGTTGCAATAATAAGAAGTGTATCGTCGCCTGCGAGCGTACCGATAACGTTCATGATTTGCATAGAGTCAACCGCCGCACCCGCAGCAGAACCCATACCCGAATGTGTTTTAACAACAATAAGGTTGTTCGCGAAAGCGACACTTGAAACCGTTTGGCGCAAAATCGAGGAGAATTTACCGCCTTCGTCGGCTTTATCTTTCGTTTTCACGGTGCGGTATTTATAAACCCCGTCGTCGCCTTCGGACTTGATGATACCAAGCTCTCTGATATCTCTCGATACCGTTGCTTGTGTAACGTTAAAACCACATTCACGAAGCTTCTGCTGAAGTTCTTCCTGCGTGTCAAGACGATATTCTGTTATTAATTCAAGTATTTTCGACTGTCTTAAATTTTTCATATCAACTCTCACGACATTTTATTATAAAGTGTTTCGTAAAAAGCGTCTTTTTTAAGTTTTATCAATTCAAGCGTGTGGTTGGATTTTTTAACGATAATTCTGTCGTTTTTCAATAAATCACAAACCTTTTTTCCGTCGGCGGTAAGAATGTTACCGCTTGCCGATTCGTTAAGATTGACCGCTTCAAGCAAAGAGTTCGGCGAGAATACCAAAGCCCTTGCACCGAGCGAATGGGGACATATCGGACAAACGCAGAAAGCGTCGAGCTTCGTGTCGATAATAGGACCACCGGCACTCATCGCATAAGCGCTCGAACCCGTCGGTGTGGCAATAATAAGCCCGTCAGCACGGTAATCACAAACCGTCACCCCGTCGCATTTCAAACCGATCGAAGCGATGTCCTCGTCATAACGTCTTGATACAACAGCTTCGTTCAAAGCCGTCGTACTTGCGATAATCTCTCCGTTGCGTTCGACTTCGATGTCCAAAAGCATACGTTTTTCAGTATTGAAACCCGTTTTCAATGCCGAAAGCATATCAATCTCGCCGTTTTCTAGACCGCTCATATATCCCAAAGTACCAAAATTGATGCATATAATGGGAGTTCCCGACTGAATGGCGATTCTCGATGCTTTAAGCATCGTACCGTCACCGCCAAGCGCAATTATCGCGTCAAAATCGAAATCGCCTTCGTCGGAGATACGTCTGTGCGAAATATTCAATTCATCAAGCTTTGCTTCAATTCTCGCAATATCGTCTTCACGAACGTTTCCTTTCGGACTGGGGAAGAGAAGCACTTTTGTAATTGCCATAAAATCACTCTTCTTTTGCAATTAATTCTTTTTGAATAACGCCAAATATTCTTTGTTTCCGTCTCCGCCTTCGATGGGTGAATCGGTGAATCCGATCCGTGAAAAACCGTTTTCGTTTGCGACGGAATCGAGATTTTCGAGAATCTGTTTTATAATAACTCCGTTTTTGTCCTTGACGATACCGCCCTTGCCGATATTATTTCTTCCTGCCTCAAATTGTGGCTTAACAAGGGTGATCATAAATTTTCCCGAACTCAAAATATCCGAACAAGCAGGATAAATGAGCGTTTGGGAAATAAAAGAAACGTCCATAACGATAATGTCGATATCGTCGTCAAAATCATCTCTTTTTGCGTTTCGTGCGTTGAAACCCTCGATAACGACAACACGGTCGTCACCGCGAAGCTTCTCTGCAAGCTGTGCCTTTCCGACGTCAAGCGCAAAAACCTTTTTTGCGCCGTTTTGAAGAAGACAATCGGTAAAACCGCCCGTCGAAGCACCGATATCAAGGGCAACAAGCCCTTCGGGAGATACACCGAATTCGTTCAAAGCGTGTGATAGCTTTTCTCCTGCTCTCGAAACGAATCTTTCTTCGGAAATGATTTTGATATCCTCGCTTCCGTCGACCGAAAGAGAGGGCTTTTCGGCTTTAACTCCGTTAACGAAAACAAAACCGTTTGAAATCGCAGCTTGTGCCTTGCTTCGACTGTTATAAAAGCCGTTTTCGGCGAGAAAACTGTCAATTCTCATTATTGTTCGCCTCTGTTCATAACAGCGTTTGCGATATCTTCGGACGAAAGACCGAGAAGGGAAAGCAATTCCTTGTTGCTTCCGTGTTGCGGGAAAATGCCGTCGATGGCTTTTATGATAAATCTGGTGCCGTTCAATCTGCCGTTTTCAACAAGCATCGAGCACAATCTCTGACCGACACCGCCGTTCTTAATGCCTTCTTCGGCAAAAACAACGTTGTCAATACCGTCAAGAGTCGGCAAAATCGAATTGATATCGAGATGCGAAAGGGTCTTAAGACTGATTACTCTTGTACTAAAACCTTTTTCTTCGCAAATTTTCGCCGCGTTAATCGAATTTTCCGTAAGTCTTCCGTATGTGATAATAGCATTTTTCGGAGCAGAACCGAAATCACAATAATCAAAATTTACGTTCCTTGTCATGAAACCAAGTTCAATGTCGTTACCCTTGGGATAACGGATAACAACAGGGCCATTCGCTTCAATTGCGAGCTTGAAACATTCTTCGAGCGACTCGAAATCATTCGGAGAATAGAAGGTAACGTTCGGTATTTCGGGAATGAATGCAGTATCAAAAATACCGTGATGGGTTGCGCCGTCGTTTGCAACAAGACCTGCACGGTCAAGCATAACGATTATATGGAGATTTTGGAGCGCCGCATCGTGAATAAGCTGGTCGAACGCTCTTTGCATAAAGGTCGAATATACCGCGAAAACGGGAATAACACCTTCCGTTGCCATACCGGAAGCAAAGGTGAGTGCATGTTGTTCCGCAATACCAACGTCAAAAAATCTGTCGGGATAGAGCTTTGCAAAGCGTGAAAGTCCCGTTCCGTCGGGCATAGCGGCTGTAATCGCAACAATCTTATCGTTTTTCTCCGCCTGGTCGCAAATAATCTTGCCGAACCGTTCCGAGAAGCTTTCGCCTGAACTTTCTTTGATTTTTCCTGTTTCAATATCAAATCCCGAAACTCCGTGGAAAAGGTCGGGACGTTTTTCTGCGGGTGCATAACCCTTGCCCTTTGTGGTGCAGATATGGACAACACAACTCTTCTTGTCGTCCTTCGCTTCTCGGAAAACTCGTTCAAGATGCTTTTCGTCGTTTCCGTCGAGAGGGCCGTAATAGGAAAGACCAAACTGTTCGAAGAAGTTCTGGCTCATAGCAACCTTCTTGACGATGTTCTTGATCGCCGTCGAACCCTTGATGAGCGGTACACCAATGACAGGAATGCTTCCGAAGAAACGCTTGATACCGTGCTTTAGGTTGAAATATTTTGCGCTCGAGCGTACTTTGGAGAAATATTTACTCATTCCGCCAACGTTCGGGGAAATACTCATATCGTTGTCGTTAAGAACGATAATAAGACGTTCGTGTTCCGAACAGTTATTGAGCGCTTCGTATATCATACCGCCGGTGAATGCACCGTCACCTACGATTGCAATCGTATAATTTTCTTTTCCGCAAAGCAGATTAGCCGCTGCAATACCTGCGGCGGCGGAAATACTCGTCGAACTGTGTCCTGCGCCGAAAGCATCATGTTCGCTTTCGTCACGCTTCGGGAATCCGGAAATCCCGTTGAATTTACGCAAACTGCGGAATTCTTCTCTGCGTCCCGTCAAAAGCTTGTGGACGTAACTTTGGTGTCCGACGTCGAATATGAATTTGTCATCGGGTGAATCGAAAACTCTGTGCAATGCAATCGTAAGTTCGACAACACAAAGGTTTGCCGCCAAATGACCGCCGTTTTCCGATACCGTTTCCAAAAGCTCTGTTCGGATTTCTTTTGCGAGAATATCAAGTTCGCTTTCCTGCAATCCTTTGAGGTCTTTCGGTGAATTGATTTTTTCGAGGATCATTGCCTTTTGTCCGAATGCTTTTAAAATATTTCGGACTGTCCTCCGTTAAGATTTTTATTTTCTGAAACCGCAAAGTATCTTTGCGGAAATAAGTACGATGTTGGTGTTATATTTTATGGCGAAGGATTTACCCATTGCCTTTCCGCCGACAGTAACCGCGGAAATAAGGGAAGTGAGCGCAAGTGTAAGCATAAAAGCAACGTCGGAGTCCATCGAAACAAACAATTTAATCGCAATTCCTGCCCCGGTCGCACCACTGACAACACCTGCAATATCACCGACGATGTCGTTACAGAACGACGAAACCTTTTCGGCGTTGTTAATAAGCCAAACCGCCTTTTGACCGGTTTTAATCTTTCTTGCCGCCATAGAGTTGAAAGGTCCGATGTCTGCCGTTGCGACCGCAAGACCGATGATATCAAAAATAACGCCAAGAAAGATGATCAAAACCAAAACCGATGTCGACACAAAAATCGACAAAAAGTCAACAACCTTGTCACTCACCGCAGAAAGAATCGCCGTAATAAAAAAGCTCATCAAGAACGCGGCAACTATCCAACCTGCATTGCCTTTCTTTTTCGTTTTTTTCTGTTTACTTCGGGGTAAAGGTTTATCGTCCATAATTTTCCTTTTCAAAAAAACGTAGTCTAAAAGTCTCTAATAAAGATGGCGGCACAAAACGTAAACTTTGTGGCATGCGGTCAAGTAGGTTTTCCCCAAGGACTACTTCTTGTCGCCAATGAAGCGGTTCCCCTTTGAAGTCCTCGCCGAAGCATCACTGCGTTCGGGACTTGATTGCCTATAAGTCCACACTGCAATCCGTTTTGTGCCATAATGTCAAAAAGCCATGTAACAGCCTAGGAGTTTTCCTCGATGGCCCTTTTTATCTGCCTAATCCTCTTTTGCAGATATAATTTCAACAGGGATAATCCCGTCTTCGGTAGCTAATCTCCGACAGGGCACGACCTGTATCCGCTATATCCACGCAAGGCAGGCTACATCTATCCACAGCATCAAAAATGCACCGCGTGATAGGTTTAATCTTTAATCTGTGCCCTCCTCGTATCTAACGGGAACCCACAGAAGAAAGCCTCCAAAGGTAAGTGGGTCGATTGCCGTATGCCATTACAGCCCGCCCACAGACCTATTCTCCCAGCACCCACCCTCAACTGGGCGTAGACAGCAAGCACAAGGAGCTTCATCGATTTGCCTTTACGCGTATTTTTAGGCACGCTCTCAGCAGCAAAGGGACAACTAGGATACTGCGCCATCTAGTATATTATATCATATATAAGCTAAAAATACAATAGTATTTACTTCTATTTCTTTCTAACCAAAATATAGTCGCAAAATTCGACAATATTTGTTTTTGCATCGTTGTCAGGGAAAATATCGAGAAGCTTTTTCGCTTCGATAATGCAATTTCGAGCGAATTCAAAAGCACCTTTTTCGGTAAGAAGGGAAGGAAACGTGCTCTTTTCTTGAAGCTCGTCCTTGCCGACGGTTTTTCCAAGCTCTTCTGCGGTCGAATTGATGTCGAGAAGGTCGTCTGTAATTTGGAACGCGCGTCCGCAAAGCAAACCGAATCCTTCAGCCGCTTTTTTCTGTTCATCCGTTGCGTTCGCCGCAATACAACCGAGTGTACAAGCACAGGAGAACAAAGCCCCTGTTTTCAGGTCAACGAGCTTCAAAAGTTCATCAAGCGAAATCTTCTTGCCTTCGCTGTCAATATCAATCTGCTGACCACCGCACATGCCAATTGAGCCCGATTTCTCGGAAAGAAGAATAACCGCATCTGCGTTTTGTACCTTATCACATTTTGCGTTTCTTCCCATAACCGAGAAGGCATCCAAAGCGAGAGAATCTCCTGCGAGAATAGCGGTCGCTTCGCCAAAAGCCTTGTGGTTTGAGGGTTTTCCGCGACGCATATCGTCGTTGTCCATAGCGGGAAGATCGTCGTGTATAAGCGAAAATGCCTGAATCATCTCGATTGCGCAAGCATAATCAAGCGCAGTGTTCTTATCGACACCGAGCATATTACAAAACTCAACAACAAGATAAGCGCGAAGCCTTTTTCCGCCACCGAGAGCAGAATACGAAATAGCTTCGTTAAGCTTGTCTGCACCGCCGATTTTCTGTTCGACAATCTGCGAGAGACGGTTTTCTGTAAGGTCTGCAAACTCTTTTAACGATTCAAAAAAACTCATTGTTCCGAAAACTCCTCTTCGGTGAGAATTCCGTCTTTAACCTGAAGTAATCTGACCTTTTCTTCTGCCTTGTCAAGTCTTTCGGTGCAAAGCTTTACTAAAGCCGAACCTTCGTCGAAAAGCTTTATGAGATCCTCGAGCGGAACGTTGCCGCTTTCAAGCAATTTTACAATCTGTTCGAGTCGTGCCAATGCCTGTTCAAAGGAAAATTCGTTTTTAACTTCGTTGCTCATGGTTTATCTGCCTTTCTTTTGTTTTGCTCTCGGAGCGATTGCGTTTTTAAGCAATCTCAATTCCGAACCCGTAAGCTCTCTGTATTCGCCGGTTTTAAGGTTACCAAGCTGAATCGGACCGAGCGAAATTCTTTGAAGCTTTGTAATATAAACGCCGACCTGCTCACAAATACGGCGGATCTCTCTGTTTTTGCCTTCCGAGAGGGTAAAACGAACCTTGCTCATCGTTTCATTACGGCTGATAAGCTCAACACCGACAGGAACGATTTTCTCGCCGTCAAGCTCTCTCACGGCACGAAGGCGGTCAAGCTCTTCGTTTTCGATCTTGCCCTTCGTTGTGACGGTGTAAACCTTTTTGATATTACCCGAAGGGTGTGTGATTGCGTTTGTAAGCTCACCGTCGTTCGTCATAAGCAAAAGACCTTCGCTGTTGAGGTCGAGACGTCCGACAGGATAAACTCTCGTTCCGATGTCAACGATGTCAGCGACCGTTTTTCTGCCCTTTTCGTCGTTCATCGTAGTAACGACTCCCTTGGGCTTGTTTAAAATTATGTAAACTTTTCTTTCTCCGCTTTTAACAACGCTTTTTCCCTTATAAAGAACGGCATCGTTGTTCGGGTCGACTCTCATGCCGAGCGTTGCGGTGATTCCGTTAACGGTGAATGCACCTGCTTCAATCTCTTTTTCTGCGGCACGTCTGGACATAAGTCCGCAATCCGCAACGTATTTTTGGAGTTTAATGCTTTCCATTTCATCTACTGCTTTTCGAATATTCTTTCAAAAAAGCTCTTCCTTTTTGTCTTTATGTTTTCTGTTGATAAAAGATTAATTATGTAAACCTGTTCGCCCTTGTATCTATAAACGACCTTGCCGACGACATCACCCTTCTTTATCGGCGCATTAACGCTTTTCGGGAGAATGATTTCGGCTTCGGCTTTTGTGTTTTTCGGAAGACAAACGTTTCCGCCCTTTTCGTTTTCGACCGTCAAAAACGCATCCTCGCCGTCGATAATCGGTATTTCAAATTTCAGGTCACCGCTGCCGACGAGATTGACTTTTTCGTAATTCTCGAAAGCACTGTCAAGCAATATGGTATGAGTCGAAATAGGTGAGCTGTCACCAAGCGTAACGGCAATAATTTCCAAACCGTCTTTTTCGGCACTGCTGACAAGACATTTTCCGTCTTTTTTGGTATATCCCGTCTTTCCGCCCGTTGCACCATCATAATTCACCAAAAGCTTGTTGTGGTTGACAAGAAGCCTTCCGTTTTCGACACCGTCATATCGAACCTTAATCGATTTCGTTGCCGAAATTTCGCAAAACAGCGGATATTTCATCGCCTCTGCCGTTATAATTGCAAGTTCACGCGCCGTTGTGTAATGGTTATCGTCACTCAATCCGTGCGGATTGACAAAATGGGTGTTTTCAAGTCCAAGCTCGTCTGCTCGGTCGTTCATCATCTTTGCGAAATTTTCGATACTTTTACCGCAAAATAGAGCAATCGCCACTGCCGAATCGTTTCCGCTTTCGAGCAAAAGACAATAGAGCAATTCGCGTATCGTCAAAACTTCGCCTTCTTTAAGATAGACCGAACTTCCTTCAATCCCGACCGCTTCTTTTGGGATAATGAATTCATCGTCGGGATGAGAATTTTCGATTGCGACCAATGCCGTCATGATCTTCGTCGTACTTGCCATACCGAGTCGTTCATCAGGGTTTTTTGAATATAGAACGCTCAAGCTTTCCGAATCAACAACAATTGCACTTTTTGGATTTCCAATCGTTATTTCATCGCCAAAATCAACAGCAACCGCGCCTTCTTCGGGCAAGAGATTATTGAAAACCGCTTCTTCGGCTCGATTTCTGAATATCGGTACAAAGAGAAAAAACAAAAACAAAACTGAAAAAACAATCGCAAGACGTTTCTTTACCATAAAACTCTCACCTCAAAAAAGAGTATATTGAGGTGTACACAGTTTTATACATTCTTGATTTTATAATATAAAACCTGCCTTGTCAACAAAAAAGTTCATAATTTACGTTCGTCATAATGCTTGACAAAAGTATAATATATATTTATACTATATATAACTGTGTAAGGAGGCGTATTATGGCTGTACTTGTAACCGGAGGCACCGGATATATCGGTTCTCACACCTGCGTTGAATTCATCGAAAAGGGACAGGAAGTCGTTGTTCTCGATAACCTTTGCAATTCAAAAGTAGAGGTTGTCGATTATATTGAAACCTTGACGGGAATCCGTCCGAAGTTTTATAAAGCCGATCTTCTCGACGTTGATGCGGTGAAAAAGGTTTTCGACGAAAACGAAATCGATACCGTAATCCATTTTGCAGGTCTTAAAGCCGTCGGAGAATCGGTTGCGAAACCCCTTGAATATTATACGAATAATATCGTCGGAACGCTCAACCTTCTTTCCGAAATGAGAAAGCATAATTGCTTCAATCTTATCTTCTCGTCAAGTGCAACCGTTTACGGAAAACCGAAGACGGTTCCGATAAAGGAAGATTTTGAACTTTCAACGACCAACCCTTACGGCACGACAAAACTTTATATCGAACAGATTTTGAAAGACCTTTGCGTTTCCGATAATCGCTTCTCGGTCGTCTTGCTTCGTTATTTCAACCCCATCGGTGCTCACGAAAGCGGACTTTTGGGTGATAACCCGAACGGTATCCCGAACAACCTTATGCCTTATGTAACACGCGTTGCAAAAGGAATGCTTCCTCACCTTAATGTTTTCGGCAACGATTATGATACTCCCGACGGAACGGGCGTCAGAGACTATATCCACGTTCTCGACCTTGCTTCCGGACATTATGCTGCATTGAAAGCGCTTTCCGAAAAAGGTGTCCATATTTATAACCTCGGCACAGGAAACGGATATAGCGTTCTTGATATAGTAAATGCTTTCGAACGTGTAAACGGCGTCAAGATACCCTATCAAATCGTCGAAAGACGTCCCGGAGATATTGCCGAATGTTATGCCGATGCGTCGAAGGCGGAATTCGAGCTTGGCTGGAAGGCAGAAAGAACCCTCGACGATATGTGCTCGTCGGCTTGGGATTTCGAAAAAAATCATTAATTTTTGTATAGGAAATAAATATGTTTCGTAACTTTATGAAGTCGGATCGTAGCCATGT
>JAZOSQ010000063.1:0-10797 GCA_045657245.1 Eubacteriales bacterium
CATAAAACAATACATAAAATCACTACGCTTCCCGTTTCGAGAAGCGTAGTTTTTTGTCGGGGGATTGCTATATTCTTCCGCTTACAGTAATTCGAACGTTACCGGGAACAACTGTAATAATACCCGATTCGGGATTTTGACTGAAAGTTGCGGGCGGGATGACAATCGAATATTCGCTGTCGGGCGCGGGAAGTGTCAGTGTCCCGTCGAGATAGCTGTAATCTGTCGCAGGTATCAATACACCGTCAACTCTGACTTCAATATCGGTTATAGGCGGCTCAAAGGTATCAATAAGAACAATATCCGTTGCTTCGAGGTTGCCATAGTTATAGATATCAAATATAAAATTTACGTCCTCACCGCAAATTACAGGATTGGGACAAATTGATTTAATAATTCTTACGTCTGCAAAAGACTCTGCGGTTAAAGTATGACTGTCGCTTGACGGTTCAGAGCAAATACAATCACATGCGGCGGTTGCGGTGTTTGTAATAGAAGCACCGTTGCCTCCGTTTGCAAATTCGTTCACACGTGCGATATAAACAATCTGAGCGGTAGAATTCACAGGAAGATTTTCGATATTAAATATGATATTTCCGCCACTGATTATGGGTGTTATATTCGAAACGAAGACACCGTTGATGAAAAGTTGCGACGGGCCGATATACGTCAAAGGCGTATAATCGTCACTGCCGATTTGATAAGTGCCGAGATCATCGGTTACAATAATATCGCTTGTCGAACCGTTTCCTTCATTTGACACCGTAAGAAAATAGGTTATATCCTGACCGATTCGATAGGTTGTAGAAAGCGACGTCTTTTCGATGGAAAGCTGACCGTTAAGGATAGCTGACGCTGTGTTCGAGAAAACTGTCGAAATATCTCTCGCACCTGCATATCTATAATTCAGTCGAGCTTGGTTTGTGATAATTGTTGCCATTGGAATCATTCCTCCTTCCATTAAATCAGTATATTTGAATATAAAAAAAGACGTTACCGGTGTAACGTCTTTTTTGTCGGGTTTGGCGTTTATAAAAGTATGTTGTTAATTCGAACAAATTCTTTCGCTTCGTCGGAAGTAAGAGTTCTTGATAATAACAAAGCGGAAAGATAAATATGCTTTGCGGTAAGAATTGCTTTTTCCTCGTCGATATTTTCAAGCTTTTTGATTATAGGATTATCAACGTTAATAACGATTGCTTCTGCGTTGGGCATTTTGAAAGCTTCGTTGCCTGAAGAAAGACTATACATTTTCATCATATCGGCAAAACGTCGGCTCTCTTCGGGAAGCGAGATAAGTGCCGCTGCACCGTTTTCACCCAAAGATGTGAAAGTAATTGCAATTTCTTCTTTTTCCGAAGCTTTTCTGAAAAGTGAAACGAGCTTTTCGTCGTCTTTAATATCACCCTGTTCAAATCCCGAATCGATTCTTCGGAACTTGATTTTATCATTTTTGCTTTCGAAATATTGAGAGAAGCTCGAATCAATAATGCTGTCAAAAACAACAACCTCTTGTTTCTTTTCTGCGAATAATCCGAGATAATAACTTTGCGCTTCCTTGTCGGTTGTGTAATAAACAACGCCTTCTTCGGCATTGTTCAAATATTCGGAAATGGTTTTGAATCCACCGTTTGCGGTTTCGAAAAGAATCGAATTGCGAATCCTGTCGCCGAATTTTTCGTCACGCATACAAGCATATTCAAAATAAGGTTTCATTTCTTTCCAATTATTTTGAAGCTTTTCGCGTTCATTGTTGAAAAGCATATTGAACTTATCGGCAACCTTCTTCGAAATATGTGATGCGATCTTGCGGATATAGGCATCGTTCTGCAAATAACTTCTCGAAACGTTCAAAGGAAGCTCAGGACAATCGAGAACACCCTTGAAGTTTGCGAGATGTTCGGGACAAGCTTCTTTTATATTGTCGGCAACAAAAACCGAATTATAGAACAATTTAATTTCGCTCTCGGTCGAATCATAGCCCGTCTTTCGCTTCGGAATAAACAAAACGCCCTTGAAATTAAGAGGATAGTCGGCAACAATATGAACGGTAAACAACGGATCTTCAAAATCGTTGAAGACCTTCTTGTAGAAGTCGTTATACTGTTCTTCAGAAACGTCTTGGGGATTGCGTTGCCAAATGGGGTTTGTGTCATTAACGATTTCTTCGTTTCCTCCATCCATAAGGGCAATATCATAGGGCATAAAAGCACAATATCTTGAAAGAATTGCTTTGAGTTTCTCGTTGTCAAGATAGGAAAGCTCGTCATCGGCAATATGCATTATAATTTCAGTACCGTGATCGTTGCGTGCGCAAGGTTCACTCTCGAAATTACCGTTTGCATCGCAAATCCAATGAACGCCATCACCACCCTTGAATGAACGTGTGAACATTTCGACTTTTTCTGCGATGATAAACATAGAATAGAAGCCCAAACCGAAATGACCGATTATACCGCTTTTGCTTTCGCCTTCGTATTTCGAAATGAACTCAACAGCGCCCGAAAGAGCAATATTGTTGATGTATTTTTCGACTTCTTCGGAGTTCATACCGATACCGTTATCGGTTACGGTTATGGTTCTGTTTTCCTTGTTGGCGGAAACGGTAATTTTATAATTGGTTTCATCATCAATAGTTTCGCCGAGCGAAATAAGACGTTTGTGCTTTGTGATAGCATCACAAGCGTTTGAAATAACTTCACGAATAAAAATATCTTTTTCGGAATAAAGCCACTTTTTGATAATAGGGAATAGATGCTCGGTATCTACCGAAAGTGCGCCCTTTGACATGATTTATAAACTTCCTTTCGCATATAATAAGCTGTCGCATTTTATTGCGACAGCCGTATAAAAATATTCTTTAAATTATTCTTCGGTGTTTTCGAAAGAACAAGCGATGTCATCTTCAGAAACGTCGATATCGTCAAGATCGTCGAGGAATTCATCGAAATCATCGTAATATTCTTCAGCATCGAAATCTTTGAGCATTTTGCGTTCCTTGTATTCTGCGAAAAGCAAGAGTACACCGGAAATACCGCCAATGGCTGCAAAAGCGGCAAACGCTCTTGCGAGATTCTTCTTCTTTTCAACGTTTACAAGATAGAGAATGAAGAAGGTGATCGATTGAACGAGAAGGGAAATACCCAAAATAGGTCTGAATTTTTTCATGATAAAATCCTCCACATATTATTTATTGCATATCATTTTGAGATATTCGTTGACGAATTCGTCAATTTCGCCGTCCATAACGGCTTGTATGTTACCGGTTTCACAATTCGTTCTGTTGTCTTTAACAAGAGTGTAAGGCATGAATACATATGATCGAATTTGGCTGCCCCATTCGATGTTCATTTTCGTGCCCGTAATGTCTTCGATACGTTCAAGATGTTCTCTTTCCTTGATTTCCAAGAGCTTACTCTTGAGCATTCTCATTGCAGTTTCACGGTTTTGAACCTGACTTCGCTCGGTCTGACAACCAACGACAATACCCGTTGGAATATGTGTAATACGAATCGCAGAGTCGGTCTTGTTGACGTGCTGACCGCCTGCACCGCTGGAACGGTGTGCATCGATCTTAAGATCCGCTTCGTTGATTTCAATTGTCATTTCGTCGTTGAATTCGGGAAGTACTTCGACAGAAGCAAACGAAGTGTGACGTCTTCCGCTGGAGTCAAAAGGGGAAACACGAACGAGTCTGTGAACACCCGATTCGCTTTTAAGATATCCATAAGCATTTTCACCTTCAACAAGGAAGGACACACTTTTTATACCCGCTTCGTCGCCGTCAAGATAGTCGAGGACCTTGAATTTGAATCCTCTCTTTTCCGCATAATGCTGATACATTCTATATAGCATCTGAGCCCAATCCTGAGCTTCCGTACCGCCTGCACCGGGGTGAATGGAAACGATCGCGTTGTTGCCGTCGTATTCTCCCGAAAGAAGAATTTCGATTCTTTGTCTTTCGTATTCCTTCCTGACGGCTTCAAGATCACCCAAAACTTCATCAACAACGCTTTCATCGTCTTCTTCGATTGCGATGTCGATTAGTGTTTCAACGTCATCAAAACTGCGTTTGAGGGCAATATAGCGCTCGAGAGTGCCTTTTTTATGTTTTAATTGTTTAAGAACTGCTTGTGATTGTTCGGGTTTGTCCCAAAAACCTGCTTCTGCGGTTTTATTTTCAAGTTCTTCAACCTCGGTTTTGAGAGTTTCAAAACCTATTGAAGCGCCAAGATCTTTAATGCCGTCAGAAAGATCGGAAAGCGATAATTTTGCCTGTTCAAGCTGTAAAATCAATGGAGCGTTTCTCCTTACTATTTCTATACACTTGTATTATATACATATTTCCGCATTATGTCAAGGAAAATTAAGGCAAAAAAGAAGATACTGCAAATTAAGTCTGCAGTATCCGTAATTGTGAAATATGCGACACGTTCCTATAAGCCGAGTTCTGTCGTGAACAATCATCTATCTTGGATCTGTGTTGCCACAGACCTCTTTGCCACCTCCATAGGGGCTGCCGAGCAAGCATTATCGCCCCCGCCACGGTGTTGCTCCGGATAGGGTTTACATGGCTGCATTGTCTCCAATGCACCGGTGAGCTCTTACCTCGCCTTTCCATCCTTACCAAGTCAAGCTTGGCGGTATATTTCTGTTGCACTAGCCCTAAAGTCGCCTTCGGCAGATGTTATCTGTTATCCTGCTCTGTGGAGCTCGGACTTTCCTCACGATACGAACTTTCGTTATGGTACCGCGCGATTGTTCGAAACGGTCGCCTTGGAATTGTACCATATTAGTTTTATTTTGTCAAATAAATTCAAAATCACTTGATAAATTTTCTATATGGATATATAATGTATTAGTTAGTAATATATGGGAGGAATTCTCCATGCTCGAAAAATATTTGTCTGAATATAAAAATAAAAAAATCGGCTTTGTCGGAATGGGCGTTTCTAATTTGCCCGTAATTCAAAGTTTTATTTCCGCGGGTGCAAAATGTATCGTGCGTGATAAAAACGACCTTTCGGGAAGAGATTTCTATAAAGACCTTTCCGAAAAAGGCGTAGAGTTCATAAACGGTGAAAACTATCTTGACAACATCGATGAGAATATGTTGTTTCTTTCGCCTGCAGTTCGTCCCGATCTTGAAGGTATAAATTTTGCCCGTAATAACGGCACAAAAATAACAAGCGAAATGGAAGAGTTTTTCGAACTATGCCCTTGTAAAACCATTGCGGTTACAGGTAGTGATGGAAAAACCACGACTACAACTCTTATTGCAAAATTGCTTGAAGCATCCGGCAAGAAGGTTTGGCTTGGCGGTAATATCGGTATAAATTTGTTCTCAACCCTTGATGAAATCAAACCCGACGATTTTGCGGTTGTTGAGCTTTCTTCGTTCCAACTTATGAAACTCAAAAAAAGCCCCGATATCGCGGTAATAACCAATGTTGCTCCCAACCATCTTGATTGGCATATCGATATGAACGAATATGTCGTTTCGAAGAAAAACATATTTAATTTCCAAAATAAAGATTCACTCCTTGTCCTGAATAATGACGATGAATATTGCCGTTCGTTCATTAAGGAAGCGAAGGGAAGTGTGCGCACTATTTCGGGAAAATCCACCGATTCCGACGTCTATTTTGACGATAAAGGTATATATGCAAACGGCGAACGTCTTGTTGCAGACGAAGATATAAAAATCGTCGGCAGACATAACAGATATAACTATTCCGAAGCATATACCGCAGTAAAGGATTTTGTAACTCCCGAAACACTTAAAAAAGTCGCATCCGAATTCGGCGGTGTTGAGCACAGAATCGAATTTGTCCGTGAAGTTGACGGTGTTAAATACTATAATTCCTCGATAGATTCAAGTCCTTCTCGTACAACGGCGTGTTTGGAATCTTTCAAAGAAAAAGTAATCGCGATTTCCGGCGGTTATGATAAAAATATCCCATATGAACCCTTGGCAGACGTATTCTCACGCAAGGTCAAATTTGCGATCCTTTGCGGTGCGACTTCAAAGAAGATTGCTTCTGTTTTGGATAGTATCGGCTTTGCGGATTATGCTTTCGCCGACAATTTTACAGATGCCGTTAATATGGCAAAAGATAAAGCTGTTTTCGGCGATAACGTAGTCTTAACACCTGCTTCCGCAAGTTTTGATATGTTCAAGAACTTTGCCGAACGCGGAAATACTTTCAAAGATTTAGTGAATAAACTTTAATTCAGGAGGCATTTATGGAAAAGCTTTACGGCTTGATTGAAAACCTAACTTCCTATCCCGGTGTTTCGGGTTTTGAAGATATGGCGTTTGAAAGCTTGAAGGAATATATAAGCTCATTAAATATTTTCGACGAGATCGGAACAACCGCCGTCGGTAGTTTTTACGGTATAATGCGTTGTGGTAAGAAGGATGCACCGCTTATACTCTGTGATGCACATCTCGATACCGTCGGTTTTGTAGTAACCGAAATTTGCGAAGGCGGATTTCTTCGTGTTGCACCAATCGGTGGCATTGCCGCGAAAATTCTTTCCGCAACAGAAGTTAATATTTACGGCAAGAAAACAATAAAAGGTATCTTTGCTTCAAAACCGCCCCACCTTCAAGAACCGGGCGAAAGCGAAAAGAAGCTCACAGTTGCCGACCTTTGCATAGATACGGGACTTTCTCTTGATGAACTCAAGAAAATCGTTCGTGTCGGCACACCCGTTGGTTTCCCTTGTAAGCTTCAAAAACTCGTCGGCGATAACCTCGCAGGTGCGGGATTCGACGACCGTCTTTGCGGTGCCGCAATCATAAGAGCATTAATGATGCTTGATAAGAAAACTCTCAACGTTGACGTTGCCTTTCAATTTTCAGGCAACGAAGAAACCGGATATAAGGGTGCAATGACGACAGCATATCGATTGAATCCTGATAAGGCGATCGTCATCGACGTAACCCATGCTTTTGTCCCCGGTGCACCGAAAACCCGTGAAGGAACAAAGGCAGGGAACGGATGTGATATTTGCCTTTCTCCTCAAACAAATCGAGCGTTTACGAAATATGCGATTTCGATTGCCGAAAAGGAAGGTATTTCATATCAGCTTTCCGCTGCCCCCGGAAGAACGGGAACAAACTCCAATGCCGTTCAGACAACAAGAAACGGTATCCCCGTTTTGCTTGTATCGATTCCCTTGAAAAATATGCATACAATGAGCGAAATCGTTAATATGAACGATGCTCTCACAACCGCGAAACTTGTTTCTGCGGTGTTGAAATCTCTTTGATTGGCGGTGGCGTTTTGAAAGATTTAATAAAAAAATATTGTAACCTTCTCGGACCTTCGGGTATGGAAGACGCAGTGCGTGAAGCCATAATCGAAGATATTAAAGATTCGGGCGCAGAATATTCGACCGATGCAAACGGAAATTTAATCGTTTTCAAAAAGGGAAAGAATAGACGAAACAAGAAGGTTTTGCTTTCCGCACATATGGACGAAGTCGGTTTTATGGTAAAATATATCGACGAAGACGGCTATGCTTGGTTCGATTCCGTCGGCGGTGTTGACCGTAGAGTTGTCAGTGGCAGAAGACTTGTTTTCTGTGAAAGTAACACACCTGCAGTCGTCGCATCGAAAGCGATCCATATGCAAACTCCCGAAGAACGCGGAAAATGCGAACCGATAAGCGAAATGCATATCGATATCGGTGCATCAAGCAGAGAAGAAGCAAAGAAATATATTAACGTCGGAGATTGTGCTGTTTTTGAACCAAACTATGAAGAGTTCGGTGACGGACTTGTCCGTTCAAAAGCTCTTGACGACCGCTTCGGTTGTGCCGCGTTGGTTAAGATGATCAACAGCGAACTTGAATATGATACCTATTTTTCCTTCAACACTTGTGAAGAAGTCGGATGCGACGGTGCAAAAGCTGTTGCACATAACCTTCGTCCCGACGTTGTAATTGCTCTTGAGGCAACGACTGCGGGTGATATTTTGGGTGTTTCGAAATCTAAATGTGCTTGTTGTGTCGGAGAAGGTGCGGTTCTCTCTATAATGGATAGAAGCACTATTTATACCCAATCTCTCCTCGAACTTGCCGTCGAAACAGCAAAAGAAAAGGATATCAAGTGGCAGTATAAAAACGTCGTTGCAGGCGGTAATGAAGCGGGAGTATATCAACGTTCCGCTTCGGGCGCCAAGGTTCTTGCAATAAGCGCCCCTGCAAGATATATCCACTCCGCATCAAACGTACTTGCCATGAGCGATATGGAAGCAGTCTATCAACTTGCTGCCGCTATTAATGAAAGGAGCTTTGAATAATGCTTAATCTTGTAAAAAAATATCAGAATTCTTTCTCTGTTTCGGGATTCGAATCCAACCTTGCTTCGATAATCGTTGATGATTTGAAGGATAGTTGCGATAATATAGAAATCGATGCTATGGGGAACGTAATTGCGTTCATGAAGGGTAAGGATAGCTCGAAAAAGCTTATGATTGCTTCCCATATGGATGAAATCGGTTTTATTGTAACAAATATCGAAGAAAGCGGAATGCTTCGTGTTGCAAACATAGGCGGTATAAACCCCGTTGCATCCTGCTATAACGAGGTTAGATTCCAAAACGGAACCGTAGGTTTGCTCGTCGTTGAAGACGGAACAAAGCTTTCCGAGGTTGCGAATAACAAGCTTTTCGTCGATATCGGCGCTTCTAACGCATCAAAAGCAAAACGTAAGGTTAAGATCGGCGACGTTTGTGCAATTTCTCCCTATTTCAAAAAGCTTTCAAACAAAAGATACGCTTCAAAGGCGTTCGATGATAGAGTTTGTTGTGCAATCTCCGCATATGCCGCATTAAATTGCAAAACTCCCGCATACGATACCTATTTTGTTTTCACCGTTCAGGAAGAAGTTGGTTGCCGCGGTGCAAAACCGAGCTCGTTTACCGTTATGCCCGATTATTCCATTGCTCTCGACGTAACTCCTGCTCCCGCTTGCGGTAACCCGAACCATTTGACTGTCAAATTGGGTGACGGCGCGGCAATAAAAATCAAAGACAGCTCGGTAATCTGTTCACCCAAAATGGTTGACCGTTTGGCCGAACTTGCGGAAGATAAGAAGATAAAATATCAATATGAAGTTCTTCTTGCGGGCGGTACCGATACATCTGCAATGCAGATTGCGGGTTCCGGTAGTCACGCTTGTTGTATTTCACTTCCGACACGTTATGTTCACACTCCCGTTGAAACAATCGATTTCGACGACTTGAAGGCGTGTACCGACCTTCTCGTTGCCTTCATTGAAAACGGAGCAGAATAAGACATCTAAAAGGAAATAAAATATGTTCAACGAAAAAATACTTTCCCTTGCGGAAGAGGCGGAAAAATCACTTTCCTCTGTTTTTGCAGAAGTCGATAGAATCGCTTTCAAAAATACAGAAAAGGTTATGGGTGTATTTCGCGAAAACCACCTTTCCGACAGACATTTCAATTCGACTTGCGGTTATGGCTATAACGATGACGGCAGAGACCTTTGTGACAAAATGTTCGCCGAAGTGTTTGGATGTGAAGCGGGTTTTGCTCGTTCACAGATAATCTCGGGCACACACGCTCTCGCCATAGCTCTCTATGGTGTTCTTCGCCCCGGAGATACACTTCTTGCTGCAAGCGGGAAGCCGTATGATACTCTTGATAATATAATCGGACTCGGCGACAGCCATAAAAACGGCGAGGGCTCACTTATCGAATATGGTATAAAATACAGCGAAATTTCGCTTGTCGATAACAAAACGCTTGATTTGAGTGCAATTCGAACCTATCTCGAAAACGACAAAACCGTAAAAGCCGTTTTCGTTCAGCGTTCGAAGGGATATGGTGACCGCAGAACATTGACCGTTGCCGAGATAAACGAGCTTTTCGACCTTGCAAGAGAATTTGAAGGAGTTTATCTTATCGTCGATAACTGCTACGGTGAATTTACCGAAACCGAAGAACCGAAAGGCGACCTTCTCGTTGGTTCTCTCATCAAAAACGCGGGTGGCGGTATTGCTGAAACAGGCGGATATATCGTCGGTACGAAACGTGCGGTTGAACTTGCTTCATATCGCTTGACTGTTCCCGGAATCGGTCTTGAAGCAGGTGCTTCAATGGGAACGACAAAATCTATGATAAAAGGTCTTTTCTTTGCACCTCATATAACTGCTCAAGCAATAAAAACGGCTCATTTTGCTGCTGCTGCTTTTGAAAGACTTGGTTTTGAATGTAATCCCCCATCGCTCGAAAAGAGAAGCGATATAATCCAGACAATAAGACTTCATAATGCAGAAAACGTTTTGAAGTTCTGCAGAGGAATTCAAAAAGGTTCACCCGTTGATAGCTTTGTTGTTCCCGAGGGTTGGGAAATGCCCGGATATAACGATTCTGTCGTTATGGCGGCAGGTGCGTTCACTCAAGGTAGCTCGATCGAGCTTTCTGCCGATGCACCGCTTCGTGAACCGTATTTGGTCTATCTCCAGGGCGGTCTAACCTATGAAAGCGGAAAGATTGGTATTATGATAGCGTTGAATGAAATGCTTTCTGACTAATTAATATCCCAAACAATTAAGGTTCTGCGCTTTATAAGTGCAGAACCTTTTCAATCCCCTTGACAAAAAAAGAAATATAAGCTACAATGCAAAAGATGTTTTGTTAAACATAATATGCGGATGTGGCGGAATCGGCAGACGCGCTGGATTCAGATTCCAGTGATAGCGATATCGTATGGGTTCAAGTCCCTTCATCCGCACCAGCAAAAAACAGACACCCAATGGG
>JAZOSQ010000064.1:0-30327 GCA_045657245.1 Eubacteriales bacterium
AACAATCACCGTAGCTAAAGGAAATGCCGTTTATCACAGTGCAGGAAACTGTCTTATAGAAACTGCAACAAAAACACTTATAAGGGGGTGTAACAATAGTGTTATCCCTTCTGACGGTTCCGTAACCACGATAGGTGATTATGCATTTTCTTGTTGCGTTAGCTTAACGAGTATCACCATCCCGTCTTCCGTAACCACGATAGGTGATTATGCATTTTATTATTGCGATAGTCTAACGAATATATACTGTGAAGCGGAATCCAAGCCTTCCGGTTGGGGTGATGACTGGAACAGTGCTTGTTCCGCAACCGTAACTTGGGGATATGTTATAGACGACCCCTCTGACGAACCCTCTGAAGAACCCTCAGATGAACCCTCAGATGAACCCTCAGATGAACCCTCAGATGAACCCTCAGATGAACCTGTCGGCGCCGAAGGCTTGGTTTATGAACTAAGCTCTGACGGAACATACTATATTGTCGATGACTACACCGGCTCAGCAACTTCTGTTGTGATTCCGTCAACTTATAACGGAAAACTTGTTAAAGAGATAGGTGGTAATGCATTTTCTGATTGCGAAAGTCTGACGAGTATCACCATCCCGTCTTCCGTAACCACGATAGGTGATTCTGCGTTTTATGGTTGTTCTGCACTTGAAACAATCACCGTAGCTAAAGGAAATACCGTTTATCACAGTGCAGGAAACTGTCTTATAGAAACTGCAACAAAAACACTTATAAAGGGGTGTAACAATAGTGTCATCCCTTCTGACGGTTCCGTAACCACGATAGGTGATCTGGCATTTGCTTTCTGCATACGTCTAACGAGTATCACCATCCCGTCTTCCGTAACCACGATAGGTGATTGGGCATTTTATGAGTGCTATCAGCTAACGAACATCGCCATCCCGTCTTCCGTAACCACAATAGGTAAAGTTGCATTTTCTGGGTGCAAAAGCCTAACGAGCATCACCATCCCGTCTTCCGTAACCACGATAGGTAATCATGCACTTAATAATTGCACAAGCCTAACGGATATATACTGTGAAGCGGAATCCAAGCCTTCCGGTTGGGATTCCTATTGGAACAAATATTGTAACGCGACCGTAACTTGGGGATATGTTATACCAGAAACCATCACAGGCGACCTTAACGGCGACGATGTGGTAACTGCTGCCGACTATATAGTCGCCAAACGTGCGGTTATGAGTACATACGGGTTGGCAGAAGAGCAAATCAAAGCAGGTGACGTTAACGGCGATGCCTCGGTTACTTCGGCAGATTACATTATGATAAAACGTCACGTTATGGGCACATATGTAATCGGTGGTTAAAATTGCGACTATGAAAAAAGAGCATCAGACGATGCTCTTTTTTGCGTATTTCTCCTTCGTTGCATTTCCGCCGCGTAAATGGCGTTCGGCACGGTTTTTCGCAAGAACCTTTTGTGTTTCCTTGTAAAGTTCGCCGTCGATATATTTAAGCCGAACGGATAGGTCTTTATGTACCGTACTTTTGCTGATTCCGAACAATTTCGATGCCTCTCTGACCGTCGCACCCGATTCCGAAACGTAGAGTGCGACTTGCTTTACTCTTTCGCAAATCTCGTCAAACATAAAAATCACTCCCTGTGACAGAAAAATACAAAAAAATTTACTTATTTATCTTAATAAAGCAGTCGTTTGTATTGACATAAAGCGGTAAAAATGGTATTATGTACAGTGTATATTTGTATGGTTATACAACGTTTTGTATGATCACTTACTTGGAGGTGTTTACGCTGGGTAGGATAATATTTGTAACAGGATTCAAAGGCGGCGTCGGTAAAACGACGGTATCCGCTAATATCGCATCGACTCTGTATGCGCTCGGCAACAAGGTTCTCGTGATCGACGGGGATTTTGGTATGCGCTGTATGGATATGGTGCTTGGGGTCGAAAGCGACACGCTGTTTGATTGCAGTGACGTTCTTTCGGGACGTTGCTCGCCTGCGGCGGCGATGTGCGAGATTGACGGAAATTCTGATTTTTCGTTTATTCCCGCACCGATGAATATGCCCGATGAGAAATATCCACAATCTGCGTTTTCGTCGTTTTTTGCGGAAGTTCGTGAAGATTTCGATTATATAATTATAGATTCCTGCGCAGAAATGACCGAATACTATATGTCGTTTGCGAAACAGGCCGATGAAGCTATAATCGTAACGTTGCATCAATCGACGTCTGTTCGTGCGGCAGAAAAAACCGCAATGCGTCTTTCGGCTATGGGAATAAAAGACCTTTCGCTTGTTGTTAACGGCTATCGTGAAAGTTTTGCCGAAAAGGGACGTTTGCCCGACATAATCGATATAATCAATCGTTCGTCGGTTAAATTGCTCGGCGTTGTTCCTTATTGCGAAAAGCTTTCGGCTTCTCAGGAAGCGGCAGAGCTTTCGTTTATGGGTAACCTTCGCAGAAAAGCAAAGGTATGGGAATCTGCTTTTTATAATATAGCGTTGAGAATAACGGGAAAACGAGTTCTTCTTTTCGACGGCTCGGACAACCAAAAAAGACGAAGCGCATATGACGGTATCGTGAAACGCGATGCCGTTCAAAGAAAGGGGAACGAAATATGAACATCGCCATTATTGCAAACGATAAGAAAAAGGAACTTATAACAGAATTCTGCATTGCATATTGCGGAGTTCTTGCGAATCATAACATCTGTGCCACCGCTACCACAGGTAAATATATTTCCGAAGCGACCGGATTGACGATCGAACGTCTTCTTGCGGGTTCTCACGGCGGTGCGGAACAGATCGCTTCTAAAATAGCATATGACGAAGTCGACCTTTTAATTCTTCTTCGTGACACTAATAATGATTCTGAATATGCCGAAACGGAAATGAACATCGTTAAACTTTGTGATAAATATTCCGTGCCTGTTGCCACCAACGTTGCAACGGCAGAGGCTTTGGTCCTTGCGCTCGCAAGGGGCGACCTTGACTGGCGTGCTAATCTCAAGAACGGAGCAAATACACTTTAATTATGAACAAGATCCAAAAACCCAAAGGAACGCTCGATATTCTTCCTTCGGATATCGGGCTTTGGCAATATATCGAAGGGGAAGTCCGCGATATCGCGAAGATTTACGGCTTCTCCGAAATCAGAATGCCGACTTTCGAAGCGACCGAGCTTTTCTGTCGCGGTGTCGGTGATACGACCGACGTTGTCGGAAAGGAAATGTATACCTTTATCGATAAAGACGGAAGCTCTCTTTCTCTCCGTCCCGAAGGAACGGCGGGTGTTGCCCGTTCGGTTATCGAAAACGGACTTTATGCAGGCGCAATGCCTTTGAAGCTTTTCTATCTTTCCAACTTTTTCCGTCGCGAAAAGCCTCAAGCAGGCAGAAGCCGTGAATTTTGGCAATTCGGTACAGAGCTTTATGGAAGCAATATGCCCGAAGCCGACGCGCAGGTTATTATGCTTGCCGACGGTCTTTTCAAGCGTTTCGGACTTAAGAACGTCACTTTGAGAATAAACTCTATCGGCTGTCCCGAATGTCGCCCTTCATACAGAAAGGCGTTGCTTGATTATTTTTCGCAGTATGAAACCGAGCTTTGCCCGACCTGTCGCGAACGTCTCCAAAAGAACCCCCTTCGTGTTCTCGACTGTAAGAGCCCGATTTGTTCGGGTATAGCGGAAAAAGCACCGAAAACTCTCGAACATCTCTGCGGCGGCTGTGAAGAACATTTCGAAAAGCTTAAAAAACTCCTCGATGATTGCGGAGTTAAATATATTGTTGACCCCTCTATCGTAAGAGGTCTTGATTATTACACGGGTACGGTTTTCGAATTCACCGTTGATACTATTGGTGCACAAAGTACAGTCTGTGGCGGCGGTAGATATGACGGCCTTCTTTCCTCAATCGGCGGTCCCGAAATGCCCGCTGTTGGCTTTGGTATGGGTATAACCCGTCTTATTCAGGCATTGAAGGACGAGGATTTGGTGCCGAACCTCGAATCGAGCAGTGATATTTATATCGCACCTTTGGGTGAAAACGCGAGCGGTTTTGCTTTCTCGCTTGCACAGAAGCTTCGCAACATGGGTGTTTCTGCCGAAACCGATATTTGCGGTCGTTCGCTCAAGGCACAGATGAAATATGCCGATAAGACCGGCGCAAAATTTGTTCTCGTTATCGGCGATAACGAAATTGCAGAAAACGAAGCAGAGCTTCGCAATATGCGTAACGGCGAAAGAGCAAAGATTTGCCTTGACGCTGAAGTTATAATAAATTCAATCAAAATAGAGGCATAAAATGATAGAATTTTTGGGTAATGAACGTCGCAGTCACTATTGCGGCGATTTGAGAGAATCGAATATCGGAGAAACCGTTTGTGTTATGGGTTGGGTTAAGAAGGCAAGAAAGCTTGGCAGTCTTGTTTTCGTCGACCTTCGTGACAGAAGCGGTATTGTCCAGCTTGCCTTCGACGAAAACAGCGACACTGCTGTTTTTGAAAAAGCGACAGAGCTTAAGAGTGAATTTGTCGTTTCGGCAAAGGGTGTTGTTCGTGAACGTTCGAGCAAAAACCCCGATATTCCCACAGGTAACATTGAAATTTTCGCCGAAAGCGTTCGTGTTCTCGGTGAGAGCGAAACTCCTCCTTTTGATATCACCGACGATTGCAAATCCAACGAAGAATTGAGATTGCGTCATAGATATCTCGACCTTCGCCGTCCTGTTCTTCAGAACAATATTATTTTCCGTGCAAAGGTTGCGAAATCGGTTCGTGACTATCTTTGCGATAACGGATTCATCGAAATCGAAACCCATATACTCATAAAGAGCACTCCCGAAGGCGCGCGTGACTATCTCGTTCCTTCCCGCGTTCATAAGGGCTCGTTCTATGCGCTTCCCCAATCACCCCAGCTTTATAAACAGCTTTCGATGGTTGCAGGATTCGATAGATATTTCCAGATCGCACGTTGCTTCCGTGACGAAGACCTTCGTGCTGACAGACAGCCCGAATTCACACAGATCGACCTTGAAATGAGCTTTGTCGACGCTGATGACGTACTCGCAGTCGGCGAAGGACTCATAAAGCACATTTTCAAGGAATGTCTTGACGTTGATATTCCCACTCCGCTTCCCAGATATACCTACCGTGAATGTATGGAACGCTTTGGCTCGGATAAGCCCGACCTTCGTTTCGGTATGGAAATTATTAATATTTCCGATGCCGTAAAGGGTTGCGGATTCCCTGTTTTTGCTTCTGCTGTCGAAGCAGGTGGTAGCGTTCGTGCAATCAACCTCAAGGGTTACGCTGACAAGCTTTCTCGTAAAGATATCGACAAGCTTGGCGAATATGCGAAGGGTTGCGGTGCAAAGGGCTTGGCTTGGGTAAAACGCGGTCTTGACGCAGACAGCGGTTCTTTCTTGAAGCATATGACCGAAGCAGAGCTTGAAGCAATCTTCACTGCCGCAAATTGCGAAAAGGGAGATATCCTTCTTATTCTTGCCGACACCGACAACAACCGTGTTCTTGCACAGCTCGGACAACTTCGTGTTGAAGCGGCAAATAGATTGAATGTTGAAAGAAACGGCTATAACTTCCTTTGGGTCGTCGAAATGCCCTTCTTTGAATTTGATTATGAATCGGGCGAATGGGTTGCAATGCACCATCCCTTCACTTCGCCTCTCGATGAATGTGTTCAATATCTCGATTCCGACAAGGGCAAGGTTCGTGCGAAGGCATATGACCTTGTTTTGAACGGTGTCGAGCTTTCGAGCGGTTCTATCAGAATCACCGACCCGAAGCTTCAATCGAAGATATTTGAGCTTCTTGGACTTTCCGAAGAAGAAGCGCAGATCAAGTTTGGTTACCTTCTCGAAGCGTTCCGTTATGGTGCGCCTCCTCACGGTGGTATGGGCATCGGACTTGACCGTCTTGTAATGCAGATGGTAGGTGCAACAAGTCTTCGTGACGTTGTTGCGTTCCCGAAAATGCAGAATGCAAAAGAACTTATGACCGACTGCCCTGCGGAAGTTCCGATTGAAGCAATCGACGAATTGGGCATTCGTATCGTAAAAGAAGAAAAAAGTGAGTAAAAGCAATTAGAATTTTTGAGGTTAAGATATGATAGAGATTAATGATATCCGTAAATGTTATGGCGACAAACGTGCCGTCGACGGAATATCTTTCAAAGTAAACGAAGGCGAAATATTGGGCTTTCTCGGCCCGAACGGTGCCGGTAAGAGTACCACGCTTAATATCATCACGGGCTATCTTTCTGCCGACAGCGGTGTTGTTAAGATTGACGGTACGGATATTCTCGCCGAACCGATAAAAGCGAAGAAGGACATCGGATTCCTTCCCGAAATTCCTCCGCTTTATCTCGAAATGACGGTCCTTGAATATCTTAACTTTGTTTACGATTTGAAGGGATGCAAGCTCCCCAGAAAACAACACCTCAAGGAAATTTGCGAGGTTGTTAAGATTTGGGACGTTGGCAACCGTCTTATCAAAAATCTTTCGAAGGGTTATCGCCAGAGAGTAGGTATTGCACAGGCGCTTATCGGCAACCCGAAGGTTTTGATTTTCGACGAACCGACGATTGGTCTTGACCCCCGACAGATCATAGAGATTCGAAACCTCATAAAAATGCTTGGCCGCGAGCATACGATAATCCTCTCGACACATATCCTTCCCGAAGTTCAGGCGGTTTGTGACAGAATCGTCGTTATAAACAAGGGCAAGATCGTTGCCGACGAAAAGACCGAAGACCTTATTAATGCTGTTGACGGCTCTAGAAAAATGGTCGCGAAGATCGTCGGTCCCGAAGACGAGGTTTTGAAGAACTTGCGTTCGATCGGCGGTATGAAGTCCGCGGACATCATCGGCAAACGTGATACCGACAGCACAAGTTATCTTCTCGAATCGGAAGACAGAATCGATATAAGAAAGCCCTTGTTCTATACTCTTTCCTCGAAGGGGTGGCCTTTGATTGGTCTTGAAGGCGTTGAATTGAGCCTTGAAGATATCTTCATTCGCCTTGTCGGAAAAGAGAAGGAAAAGGAAACTGCGAAAAAATTGAAGAGAGGTGTTAAATAATGTTTGCGATATATATGCGTGAGTTAAAATCTTATTTCTTGACACCAATCGGATATATCTTTTGCGGTATGTTCCTCGTTGTTTCGGGTATGGCGTTTTCGCAATGCACACTCCTTGCCCAGAGCACAAGCAGTATCGGTGAATATTTCCTTTGGATGATGGTTATTTTCTCGATATTGATTCCGCTTCTTACAATGAAACTCTTTTCGGAAGACAGAAAAACGAGAACCGACCAAATACTTTTGACCAGCCCCGTTTCCGTAACGGGAATCGTTATGGGTAAATATCTTGCGGCATTGACTGTTTTCGGCGCGACCTTCGTTGCAAACAGCTTCAATTTCGTTTTGCTTTTCAAATACGGAACTCCGAATATGACTTCGATATTTATGAACATATTCGGTATATTCCTACTCGGTGCGGCTTTTATTGCAATTGGTCTTTTGCTTTCCTCAATGACCGAAAACCAACTTATCGCCGCTGTTTCGGCAATGGGTGTTAACGTTGCGATGTTGCTTGTGAGCTTGCTTGCAGGTAAAGTCGAATCGTCGTTTTTCAGAACCGTCATAAAATGGTTTTCTGTAATCGACCGTTTCACCCCCTTCACAAACCAAATGCTCGACATCTCCGCAATCGTCTATTATATCAGTCTTGCGGCGGTTGCATTGTTCCTCACAACGCGCGTTATCGAAAAACGCCGTTGGGCATAAGAAAGGCGGTCTATGGATATGAATGATATGAAAAACACCGCCAAAAAAGACGGAAGACGTTATAAATACGGCTCTCTTTCGGTCGTATTTACGGTTGTTTTCCTTGCACTTATTATTGCGATCAACCTTGTTTTCTCGTCGCTTTCGCTTTCGGGTGACCTTACCGTTGACTTGACACAGGAGGACTTCACCTCGATAGGCGAAGAATCGACGAAAATCCTTTCCGAGCTCGGAAAAGACCTTGATATTACAATATATTTCATGTCCGCGCGTGACAGATACGATATGGATACAAACACCTATAACGGTGTCAACCTAACTGCAATCGTGCGAGATATGGCAGAAAATTTCGAAAAGAAGTTTGACGGCTCGGGCGAGATTGGTACTGTTAAGGTTGAATATAAAGAACTCAACACAGACCCTGCATTTGAAAATAAATATCTTGAAGAATCGACAACAAAGCTTTCGGGCACAAGCGTTATTATTCAGGGTAAATATCACTATCGTGTTCTCGACTTGCAGTCTTTCTTCACACTTGACGAAAACAGCAAGTACTATTCCTTCAACGGCGAATACCGTTTCACGACGGCTATGCTTCAAAGCTCGATTTCCGAACCGCAGGTTGTTTCGATAACCTATGGTCACGGCGAACCGATTGAACAGAACGGCGGAATTGCACTCACATCCGACCTTGCAGGTATTGTTTCGATTTTCGGTAGTGCGGGCTTCGAAATCAAGACTGTTGACCTCCGCAGTGAAGAAATCGACCCGAGAACCGAAGTTCTCGTTTGTTACGACCCGAAAACCGATTTCGAATCGAGCGAAATCGATAAAATCTCCGAATATCTCGACGAACATAACTCTTTGATAGTATTCGTCGATTCCGAAACCGAAGAACTCAAAGAACTCAAGTCCTATATGAGCGACAGCTGGGGTATCGACTATAAACCGCTTCATAAGATTACCGATGAAACCCATTCGCTCGGCAGTGTGAACGTCATCAATGCGAAATACCCCGAATTTGACGGCGAAGATTCCCAAAACACTGCGGCTTATATGATAAACAAGACCGTGAAAGAAACCGACGGCGTGTTCACAACAGCAATGCCGAACAGCGTTGAACTTTTCAAGAGAGACGGTATAACACAGGATAATTTTGCTGTCGAAACGGTTCTTTCGACTTTCGATACCGCATATTCATCGACAGTTTTCGGAAAAGAAACCGAGGGTGAAATCCCCTTGATGCTTCTTTCGAGCAAGTTCGATTATGGCGAAAATAACGTTTCGGAATATTCCTACGTTATGCTCGTCGGTAGTACCGAATTTGCAAACACCCAAAACCTCACCAAAGGAAGCTATGGTAACGACCGTGTGCTTCTTGCTGCGGCGAGAGTATTCGCTGTAAACAGAGTTGCTCCCGACGTAGCCGACAAGCCCTTCGGTTCGACCGCTTTGACGATCGAAACCGGCACGGCGAGAACGCTTTCTTGGCTCATTTGCACAATATTGCCCGGCGCAGTATTGATAATGGGTATGGTGGTATTCTTCAGAAGAAGACATTTGTAATAATTCAAATTCCGCATAGTTTTCTATGCGGAATTATACTCTGTATATCGAGGAATTCTAATGAAAAAACAGATTATAACCGTAATCTCGGTCGCATTGGTTGCGTTGATGCTCTTCGTTTCCTATGCGCTATTCTTCAAAGACAACGGAATCGACGAAATCGGCGACCCGTTTTATACCTTGACTGATGACGTCAAAAATTCGCTTTCCGAAATTGATTCCGACGTGACGATCGTTCTTTCGGATTATGACGGAAACGACGAATCTTGGGAAATGATCTATCGATTTGCAAATGCGATTTGCGAAGCAAACGATGATTTCTCTCTTGAAACCGAAGAAAATTCTTCTTTTTCGGGCGTTGAAATTATTGTCGGAGATAATAAAAAAGAGATTGCTTTTGATGATTTTTTCAAAACGCTTTATGACGGAACGAAATATGCTTTCGATGGCGAAGCTTTGATTGCAAACACCATTTTTTCTCTTTCCGGTAAGGAAGAAAAGACTATCGAGCTTCGTGCGCTCAAGGGCTATGATACCGACGGGGACACTGTGAACGAAACCGAAAACGGCAAATTCCCCTATATGTTCCCCCAAATTGCCGACAGAAGCGAAATTGCATATCTCACAATAAAGAACCAAGACGGCGAATATTCTGTTTATAACGACGAAGGCGATTTCTATTTCGCATCGTCGAGAGCAATATCCTATGACGAAGAAAAGTTCGCACTCTTGAATTCAAACTGCCGTATTCCTCTTGCGGCAGGAAAAATGGAGCTTCCCGAAGGCAAAACTTTTGGCGATTACGGTCTTTCCGACGAAGGCGGTTCGACAGGCGGTTATACTCTTATGACCGTTAACGATAAGGACGGGAACTATTTCCTCCATACCGTATATATCGGCAACCTTTCGGCGAGCGGATATTATTATTCCCGTTACGTCGGCGCAAAGTTCAAGGCATCAAACCAAGAAGGTGTCGAGGACGAATTGATTCATAATTTAAGCAAGGATACAATCTATCTTCTCTCGGCATCGGTTGTTCAGGGCTCTATCCTTCTTCCCGAAACCGATATAATGAAGAATAAGATAGTAAACGCAATAACAAATACCGAACAGATCTTCCAAATCGACAATATTCGTATTGACGATTATGCAAACGATATAAGCATTACCACAAAGAATGTTTCGGATTTCAATGCGGCACCGAACTTGAGTGCAATCGATACTTCTGCACTCACAAAGGTTATCTCCGACAAGGTCTGGGCGAATGAATACAAGAGCTATGGCGACGCATGGTACAACCATATCGACGTTTTTGGCGGTTTTTCAAGCTCTGACGGAAAGAGAACCTATATTTCGGGTGCACTTTTAAGACAGTCGGTCAAGGGTGAATATAACGTAAAATTCGGTTTGCTCCGCGACGAAGCGAACGGTGCATACCTTCCCGCAAAAGTTGTTCTTATGAAGTCATATGACGGCATAAACTGGCATAATATCGAAGGTGCGGAAATTTCTCCGAACCAGACCGATAAGACCGTCAAAAACTATGAATGTTCCTTCACCGACGATTCGGTTATCAAATATATCCGTGTTGATTTTGACGTACCGCTTCTCAAAAATACATTCGTCGTGTTCGACGAGATCAGAATCAACGTTGACGGCGAGGATTCCCAACCCGTCAATGCTGTCGGTAGCCAGTGGAAATTGACTTCTCCCGAGGGCTTGATACCCGAAGGCAAGAACTATGCATACCTTGATATGACAAATTTCAACACCTTCGTTCAAAACCTCGCTTCTCTCGAAGGCGAACGTGTTGTCGGCTGTGCTTTCTCGAATAACGGTGATGCAACTACAATAAAAACCGAGGTTCTCAAGGAATTTGGACTTGATAAACCCGAAAAGCATTTCTCGTTTGAATATGCTTCCGTTGTTACCGACCTTTACGTTTCGAAAATGACCGAAGACGGAAAATATTATGCATATACGACTTTCTCGGGCACGTTGAATGGCAAACAGGCATGTCTTACAACCGACGTTATCGTCGAAATCTCGAAGGAAAATGCTTCGTGGTTGGCTTGGGATGCGACCGAATATCTTGACCATTCGCTCATTTCGATCTATCTTGTTGATATAAAAGAAATGATATTCACCGATAACGGAGTCGAGCATAAGTTTGTTCTTTCGCTCAATAGCGAAGGATCGCTTTCAAAGGTAACCTATGAAGACAAGTCGCTTGACGTTCAGAGCTTCAAATACCTTTATGAAGCGATGCTTGGGGTTTATATGCAGGATGAATATACAATCCCCGAAGGTCAGGAAAAGGAAGAATATTTCCGAATCAAGATTGTTTCTGATGCAAATTCTCCCGAATATGTATTCTATCGTGATTCTTCGAAATGCTATTTCACTATCGAAGGTGAAGGCACATATTATGTTCTCACCGAAGATATAAACCGCGTCAAAGCGAAACTCAAAACCTATGTTTCGGGCGGTGTTGTAAGACGATGAAAAGGATTGCGGTTTGCTTTATAATTGCGGTTTTGATGTTGTTTTGCTCTTGCTCGGAGGATATAGAAAAAACCAACGATGAGAGCGTAAAAGAGCTTGATTCCGCAATAGAATCTGTGAATTCCGAAACTTGTCTTTCGGGAGAATATATGCTTGAATTTTCGTTCGGCGAAAACGTTACGTTTTATTATTCTGCGGGCGATATCGATTGGGATAGGGAAAACGAGAAGATAAGTAATATCTTCAGTCATACCTATCTCGGTCAATCGAGCAAGGCGGGTAATTACTATTCCGACGGAAAGATGATAAGCGTCGAAAACGGTGAAGCGATGACGATTGATTGTAGCCCCGACGAGCTTTTCTCGAAATTCCCCTATTGCAAGCTCGACAAATATAGCGATTCCAATGGTGCGATAACCGTTTCGGAAAACGCATCGGGAAAAAGCTATTCCTTCACCCGAAACGATACTGTTTCGCTTTACGAAAAGATTGTCGGCGGCGATATCTATGACCTTGTTGCAGTATTGAAAAAACCGCAAAAGGATAAGACCGAATACGGCGAAACAAATTGCACCGTAACGGTTGTCGACGGCAAGGTCGTTTCCTGCCGTTATGAATTTGATATGAAATTGTTCGACACACCTTCGGTCGTAAACGGGTATACTCCACCCGAGGAAGAATATACTTTGAACCTTCATATTTCCGCGAAGGTCGAATATGATTCCTTCGGAAAAGACGTCGAAATTAAAGAGTATTCAAAAGAAAATTAAAAAATACTCTTGACAAACACAAAAAACAGAGTTATATTTAACCCAAGCAAGAGCTCTGCTTGGTAGCCGAAGCATTGCAACTCGAATCAGCTTTTTAAGGTTGGATTTTTGTCGCTACTGCGTCAAAATGCTCGTGAATACGTTGGTATTCACTCTGCTTTTTCCTTGTATCAACGAAAAATCTCCCACTTAAAAAGTCTGCGACCCAAAAGGGTCTGAATTTCGAGCAGATTTTAATGCGGAGGCTGCAGCAATACGACGGTATTGCAAAAACGACAAATTAAAATATGCCGAAAAGCATGGCGCGTCAGTCCTTTTGGGCTGGTCCGAGATGCAATGTTCGGCTACAAAAATTAAAATTTTAACGGGGTGCCGTGCGTCAATCTTTCGCATGGCTGAGATTACACCCGAGGAACCTGATTCGGATAATGCCGACGTAGGGAGAATACGTTTTTTGCCGTGATTTTTCGGCTTTTCGGTATTTTTTGATATGGTTCCGGAAAGGATAACAAAGATGAAAAACACAAAAACGGCAAAAACTTATCGTGCACTGTGCGAAGCGGCAATAATGGTTGCATTCGCCACAGTCTTGGGGTTGCTTCAGTTCCCGCCCTTCCGTTTCGACCTTTGGGTCAACGGCGGTTCAATCGATTTCGTGATGGTTCCGCTTTTGATTTTAGGTTGGCGCAGAGGTGCGGCGTGGTCGATTCCCGCCGGTTTGGCATACGGATTTATCAAATGCGTGATAGGCGGCGGTATCGGATGGGGCATCCTTTCTGTTTTGTTGGACTATGTTCTTGCTTATGGCATGGTCGGTGTTGCAGGTTTCTTCCGGAACAAAAAATGGGGGCTTGAGATCGGTACGGTCGTTGCCTCGGTATGTCGCTTCGTGATACATTTTATCGCAGGCGCAACAATTTGGAAACTTGCAATCGGCGACAGTGTCGAACTTTTTGGTATGACTTTTGGTGGAGAAAGTGCATATCTATATTCCTTCTTATATAACGGCAGTTATATGCTCGGTGAGATGGTATATTGTCTTTTGATAATAATGCTTCTCAAAAAACCCTTGATGAAACTGTCGGAAAAATAAAAAACGACAAAGGGGTTCTGCGTAATGTACGGTTATTTCAATTATTTGATATTTATGTTGCCTGTAATCTTGATAAGCTTGTGGGCACAATATCTTGTTAAATCGAGATTCAATAAATTTTCAAAAATCGCATCAAGAAACGGAATGACCGGCGCGCAAGCGGCACAAGCTGTTTTGAACTCCGGCGGAGTGTATGGAGTTTCGATAGGTCGTGTTTCGGGAAGTCTTACTGACCATTTCGACCCAAGAACAAATAAAATTTCGCTTTCCGATACCGTTTATGCAAGTACAAGCGTTGCGGCAATCGGTGTTGCGGCTCACGAAGCAGGACACGCACTTCAGTATGCCGAGAATTATGCTCCGATCAAGTTTCGCATGGCTTTGGTTCCTGCGTGTAACATCGGCGCACGACTCGGACCGCTTCTTATAATAATCGGCGGTATGATGTCTTATGCGGCAACTGCGGCAAGTGCAAGTATGGGTGTTACAATTTATCTCGTCGGATTGGTGCTTTTCTCTTTAGTTGCACTTTTCCAGCTTGTGACACTTCCTGTCGAGCTTAACGCATCCAATCGTGCTATAAGAGCGCTTGAGAACAACGTTGCACTCGCCGACGATGAAATGAACGGCGCAAAAAAGGTTTTGAAAGCGGCTGCTTTGACCTATGTTGCGGCGTTGTTGACGTCGATAATGCAGATTTTCTATTACGCTTCACGCTTTAGACCGAGAGATTAATACAACTTGAAGCGTTACATAACTTTATCGAACACAAAATATTGAAGTTTATAAAAACTTAAGAAAAATGTGCAAAAATGCTTGATTTTCGGAAAAATGTATGGTATAATCAAGCGTTCAATTATCGGCGGTCCTCTGCAGCTCAGCAAGAACGCCTAGGAAAAATGGAGGTAAAAGCTTTGGATATTTTGAAGGCATTTACAAATGAGCAGCTCAAAACCGAAATCCCCGAATTCAACGTTGGTGACACCGTAAAGGTTTACCAGAGAATTGTCGAGGGAACAAGAGTCAGAACCCAGATCTTCGAGGGTACGGTTATCGCCAGAAAGAACGGCGGTATTTCCGAAACCTTCACTGTAAGAAGAGTTTCTTACGGTGTTGGCACCGAAAAGACCTTCCCGATCCACTCTCCCAACGTACAGAAGGTAGAAGTGGTTCGTTACGGTAAGGTTCGTCGTGCTAAGCTTTATTATTTGCGCGACAGAGTCGGCAAGAACGCTAAGGTCAAGGAAAAAATCTAAATCGACTCTTTGGTGTCTGCGTTTTTGCGCAGACACCTTTACTTTTATTTGATTAAAAAGGATTGGATATTTTATGCACAATTCCGAAACAAATATCGAAAACGAAAAGAATCTTTTCGAAGGCGACGTTTATATGGGTGAACCTGCGAACGAACCCGAACAAGAGGAAGATATGCCCGAAAAGAATTCGAAATTGAATTTCGCGAAAACTGTATATGATTATATAGAAACCTTCTGTTTTGCACTTGCAATAATGATGGTTTTGTTCCTTTTCGTGTTCAGATATGTTGCGGTTGACGGCGATTCGATGATGGATACGTTAAAGAATCAGGATAAACTTATCATCTCCAACCTCTTTTATACCCCCGAAACGGGCGATATTGTTGTTATTAACCCCGAAAGCCACGGCGATGCTCAGGAACCGATAATCAAGCGTGTTATCGCGACCGAAGGACAGAGGGTTTATATCGACTATAAAAATTGGGAAGTTTATGTTGACGGCAAAAAACTCGACGAACCGTATATTCAGGGAATGAGGGACGTGGAAATCCTTCGTTTCGGACAGGACGTTCAGATGGCGGGCACGTCTGTTGATAAATATAAAAGTGAATTTGTCGTCGACGAAGGCAAGGTCTTCGTTATGGGTGACAATAGAAACAATTCGAAAGACAGCCGAAGCTATGAATACGGCGAAATGGGTACGAATCGAATCCTCGGCAGAGTTATAATCAGACTCTCTCCCGAATTCGGATTTGTTGATTAGGAGAAAACATGGCAGATATAGTTTGGTATCCGGGGCATATGGCAAAAGCGAAGCGACTTATCAAAGAATCGCTTCCCAATATCGATATGGTAATCGAATTGCTTGATGCACGAGCACCAATATCGAGCAAAAACCCCGACTTTAATATGCTTTTTAATAATAAGCCCGTCTTGACGCTTTTGACGAAAAGCTCGCTTGCAGACCCCGAAATCACTAAAAAATTCGAACGTTCGCTCGAATCCGACGGAAGAAAGGTTATTTCGATCGACTGTAAGGCAGGTCAGGGCATAAAGAATATCCAACCTGCAATCCGTTCGCTTATGAGCGAAAAGTTAAAGCGTGACGCCGAAAGGGGAATAACACGCCCCATTCGTGCGATGATCGTCGGTATCACAAACGTCGGAAAATCGACGCTGATAAACACGATTTGCGGTTCCAAAAAGGCGGTTGCACAGGACAGACCCGGTGTCACACGTCATAATTCGAGAATCCCCGTGCCCTCGCTTGGGCTTGAATTGACTGACACCCCCGGTATTCTCTGGCATAAGTTCGACGATCAACAGGTCGGAATAAAACTTGCCGCGCTCGGTTCAATAAAAGACGAGATTTTGGATACTTTGGAACTTTCTTGTATGTTAATCGGAATCATCCGTAAAGATTATTCGAAATGTCTTGAAGAACGCTTCAAGATTGAAATTGACGAAAACGACGATAATTATGATATATTCGAAAAGATAGCTCGAAAACGCGGATTTATCCGTTCGGGCGGAGTTATCGACGAAGACCGTGCCGCAGGAGTTATCCTTGACGAATTCCGCGGCGGAAAGATCGGAAGAATTACACTTGATCGGGAGTGATAAAAATGTCGCTTGATTGGGGAATCGAGATTTCCTATCGCGAAGAAGGCGAAACTTTGGTTTGCGGTTGTGACGAAGCGGGACGAGGTCCGCTTGCAGGTCCCGTTGTTGCGGCGGCTGTAATATTGCCCGAAGGGCTTGTTATCGAAGGACTTGACGATTCGAAGAAGCTTTCCGAAAAGAAAAGGGAAAAACTTTTCGATACGATTATCGAAAATTGTATAGATTACGCTATCGCAAAAGCAGAGGTTGAGGAAATTGAAGAAATAAATATCCTCAATGCATCTATGCTTGCGATGAACCGTGCCGTTTCGATGTTGAAATCAAAACCGAACTTGGCACTCGTCGACGGCAATATTGTTCGCGGCTTTGAAATGCGCGCAGTACCCGTAATCAAGGGTGATTCGATATGCCCGTCGATTGCGGCGGCATCAATTTTGGCGAAGGTCACAAGGGATAGAATATTGATGGAACTCGACGAGAAATATCCCGAATACGACTTCAAAAAACATAAGGGCTATGCAACAAAGGTGCATAGAGAAGCAATATTAAAACACGGCCCTTCACCTATTCACAGAATGAGCTTTTTAACAAAGCTTCTCGGAGAAAAGAAATGAAGACCGCAAGAGAGATTGGAAACATCGGCGAGGATTATGCCGAAAAATATCTTAAAAAACGTGGTTGGAAAATAATAACGAGAAATTATTCGGTAAAAGGCGGAGAAATCGATATTATCGCCTACCGATTCGGAGTTTTGGTTTATTTCGAGGTGAAGTCACGCTCGAACGATTTATACGGAACACCTGCCGAAGCGGTGGATTCCGAAAAACTAAACCATATAAAATTTGCAAAACGTCGCTTTTCCGAGTCCTACATAAGAGGAAGAAAAATCAACGTTTTCTACCCGCTTGGGTTGGAAATCAGACGACGTATTTTCAAAGAACGCATAGATATTATCGAAATATATATGTCAAAAACGCACGAAGTGCAAAAAATCAATCATATCAAGGATTTGGGTAAAACGCTATGAACTACATCAGCACCAGAAAATTGAATAAAGACGGCGAAAATAATACCAGCGCATTCGTTATCAAAAACGGTCTTGCGCCCGACGGAGGACTTTACGTTCCCGAAACTTTGCCCACCCTCGACCAAGCAACGATAGAATCGCTCGTCGGATTGTCCTATCCCGAACGTGCGGCATATATTCTTTCGCTTTTCCTCACCGATTATACAAAGGAAGAGCTTCTTAACGCTGCCGAAGCGGCATACAGCAAGGAAAAGTTCAACGGTCCTGCCGCACCGATAGCAAAGGTCGGCGGAGATTATTTCTTGGAACTCTGGCACGGTCCTACAAGTGCGTTTAAGGATATGGCGCTTCAGATTATGCCCCGTCTTCTCTCGCTTTCTCTCGGTAAGACCGGTGAAAGCAAGGATGCATATATCCTTGTTGCAACCAGCGGTGATACCGGCAAAGCGGCGCTTGAGGGTTATTGCGATATAGACCGTGTTAAGATTAAGGTCTTCTATCCCGTAAACGGCGTTTCCAATATCCAGAAAAAACAGATGGCATCGCAAAAGGGCAATAACGTTGACGTTGTTTCGATAAACGGTAACTTTGACGATGCTCAAAGCGGTGTTAAAGCATTTTTCGCGAACGATTCCGCGAAGGAATTGCTTGATAAAAACGGTTATTTCTTCTCGAGTGCAAACTCGATAAACTGGGGCAGACTTGCACCTCAGATCGTTTATTACGTTTCTGCATACTGCGACCTTATCGCAGAAGGCGAACTTAAATACGGCGAACTCCTCGACGTAACCGTTCCCACCGGCAACTTTGGTAACATCTTCGCCGCGTTCCTCGCAAAGAAGATGGGTGTTCCGCTTGGCAAACTCGTTTGCGCTTCCAATAAGAACGATATCCTTACTGACTTTATAAACAAGGGTGTTTACGATAAACGCCGTGAATTCTTCACAACGACTTCGCCTTCTATGGACATCCTCATTTCGAGCAACCTCGAAAGATTGCTTTGGTTCGCCGTCGGTCCCGAATCGACGAAGGCATGTATGGAAAAACTCGCAACCGAAGGCATCTATTCGCTTTCCGAAACCGATATGGAAAAAATCCGCGAAGATTTTGCGGGATATGCTTGCTCCGAAGAATCGACAAAGGAAACAATAAACAACATTTTCAAGGAATACGGTTATCTTTGCGATACCCATACCGCTGTTGCGGCATACGCTGCTGCGGAATATAAAAAGGGAAGCGGCAACAAGATGCTTGTTGTTTCCACCGCTTCTCCCTATAAATTCGCTCCCGCAGTTCTTTCTTCGCTCGGCGAAGAAGTCCCCACAGACGATTTTGATGCACTCGATAAGCTCTTTGCAGTGACCAAAACCGCAATCCCCGCTAACCTTGCAAATCTTCGTGATGCAGAGGTTCGCTTTACGAAAGTTATTGAGCCCAACGAGATGATAAATAGCTTATAAAATTGTAGATAGTCAAGGCGAACTATTTTTAGGCAAGAATCGGGATTCGCGACGACAGGCTGTAGACATCTACTGCCGGAGTTGCGAAGCACGATAGAAAAATCCTATTTTGATAAGAAATTCGAAGAATTTCTACCTATTATCTAAAACGAATAATCAGTTCTGCATAGATTTGCGATGATATAGGCAGAGTATGGATTAAACCTACATCGCAAAAAATGAAAAAGGATTTTTCGTTCTGGCCAAAAATAGAAGCCGTCTTAAAATTCTTTGTGTTTGAAGGTTGCGCAGACTGTCTGCGAACAGTTTGTCGCAGTCGAAGGACCAACGGTAATTTTGTTTGCGGTGCAATAGTGAATACCGTCGTGGTATGCACAGTTTGTAACACTGCAACTGATTCCGTGGATATGCTTGGGCACTTGGTTAAAAGATATTTGATTCATTATAAAATTTCCTTTCAATATGATTCAATCATATTGTTTACCGAAAAAAGAAAAATTATTAACGGAGAATAAAATTGTCGATTTATACGATTGCTGACCTTCATCTTTCTTCAACAACGAATAAACCGATGGATATTTTCGGTCCGAAATGGGAAAACCATACCGAGCGTTTGCGCGAGAATTGGCAGACAATCGTAAAACCCGAAGATACCGTTATAATCGCCGGAGATATTTCCTGGGGTATGCGAACCGCCGATGCGCTTTCGGATTTGGATTTTATCGAATCCTTAAACGGAAAAAAGATCATCGCAAAGGGCAACCATGATTTTTGGTGGCAGACGATGAAGAAGCTCTATGAGTTTCGTGATTCGATCGGGGCTTTGAGCATTGATTTTCTCTTTAACAACGCCTATGTTGCCGAGAATTTCATAATCTGCGGTACGCGCGGTTGGTTCCCCGAAAACAATTACGGCCCCGACGACGATAAGATCGTAAACCGTGAAGCCGAACGTTTGCGTACTTCTATTCTTGCGGGATTGAAGCTTCAAGAACAATATCCCGAAAAGGAGATTCTCGTTTTCTTGCATTATCCCCCTGCATACGGCAACGTGCGTTGCGAACGTATATGCGAGGTAATTCACGAATATAAGATAAAACGTGTATTCTACGGACACCTGCACGGCGCACAGAAAAGCAAGATCGTTCATCAAATCGCAGGAGCAAACCTAACTCTTGTCGCTGCCGATTGGCTTAATTTCAAACCGTTGATTATTGAATAAAAATAAATAAGACTACGCTTCCCATAAACGGAAGCGTAGTCTTTTTTATATTTGTTTTTCTTTCAAGCACGTAAAGAACGAGTTTATATCGTTTTGATTTATTTTGCAACGATATTGAAAATCTTATCTTTAATGTAGATCTTCTTAATGATCTGTTTGCCTTCAAGTGCAGACATAACGTTTTCGTTCGATTGGATAATATCCCAAACAGCGTCTTCTTCTGCGCCGGCAGGAATAACAACGGTGCCTTTAAGCTTACCGCAAACCTGAACAGCGATTTCCTTTTCGTCGTCAACGGTAAGTGCTTCGTCGTATTCGGGCCATTTTGCTGTCGAGCAGAATCCGTCCTGACCGAGCCCTGCCCACATTTCTTCGCAGATATGAGGAGCGAAGGGGGAGAGGATTCTCGTGAGAGCGAGCAAGCTTTCTTTATCAATAGAGCCAACGGCATAAACGTCGTTAAGGAAGGTCATCATAGCCGCGATAGCGGTGTTGAACTTCATACCGTCGATGTCGCTTGAAACCTTCTTGATCGTCTTATGGAGCGAACGAACAAGCTTGTCGTCCTTTGCGCCGAGCATTTCGTCAAGAGCCGCAAAACGTTCGAGGAAACGTTTACAGCCACGAACCGAGCTTTGCGACCAAGGTGCAGCAGAACCGTAATCACCCATAAAGAGAGTGTAGGTACGGAGAACGTCTGCGCCGTATTCGTCAACAACGTCGTTGGGGTCAACAACGTTGCCCTTCGATTTACTCATCTTTTCGCCGTCGGGACCGAGGATAAGACCCTGTGCGGTACGCTTTGCGTAAGGTTCTGCAACGGGAACAACGCCGAGGTCATAAAGGAACTTGTGCCAGAAACGAGAATAGATCATATGACGGGTAACGTGTTCCATACCGCCGTTGTACCAATCGACAGGCAACCAATATTTAAGCTTTTCTTCACTTGCGAAGCAATCGTCGTTGTGCGGGTCGGCATAACGGAGGAAGTACCAAGACGAACCTGCCCATTGAGGCATCGTGTCGGTCTCGCGTTTTGCGTCCATACCACACTTCGGGCATTTGCAGTTTACGTAGGAATCTATTCTTGCCAAAGGCGATTCACCGCCCTGACCGGGAGCAAACTCGTCCATATCGGGCAAACGCAAGGGGAGTTCTTCATAGGGAACGGGAACCATACCGCATTTTTCGCAATGAACTATCGGAATAGGTTCACCCCAATAACGCTGACGGTTGAATGCCCAGTCCTTCATCTTGTACTGAACGCCGCCTTCACCTGCGCCGGTGGTCTGAAGATCTTCAATAGCGCGGCGGATGGAATCCTTCTTGTTTGTGAATCCGTTAAGGAATCCCGAATTTACCATTTCGCCGTCTTCGGTGTATGCTTCTTTTTCGATATCTCCGCCCTTGATGACTTCGATAATGTCAATACCGAACTTATTTGCGAATTCCCAGTCACGCTGGTCGTGTGCGGGAACAGCCATAATTGCGCCCGTGCCGTAGCCCATCATAACGTAATCGGCGATATAAACGGGAATTTCTTTTCCGCTCAAAGGATTGATTGCGGTGAAACCTTCAAGCTTAACGCCTGTCTTTTCCTTGACAAGCTGGGTTCTTTCAAATTCGGTCTTCTTCGCACATTCGTTTCTGTAATTTTCAACAGCGTCCATATTCGAAATGCTTTCCGAATATTTGTCGATCAAGGGATGTTCGGGAGCCATAACCATAAAGGTTACACCGAACAACGTGTCGGGACGGGTTGTATAGATTCGAAGCGAGTCTTCCTTGTCTGCAAGTTTGAAGTTTACAAACGCGCCTTCGGATTTACCGATCCAGTTGACTTGTTGTTGTTTTATGTTCGGAAGATAGTCAACTTCTTCAAGACCTGTCAAGAGCTTGTCGGCATATTCGGTGATACGTAAGTACCAGACGTCTTTCGACTTCTGAACGATGTCGTTGTGACAGATATCACACTTACCGCCTTGCGAGTCTTCGTTCGAAAGAACGACCTTACATTCGGGACAGTAGTTTACGAGAGCGGTATCACGGAAAACAAGTCCTTTTTCGAACATCTTGAGGAAAATCCACTGTGTCCACTTGTAATAATCAACGTCGGTGGTGTCAACAACTCTCGACCAGTCGAAAGCAAAACCAACACGCTTAAGCTGACTTGTGAACTTTTCGATGTTCTTGTCGGTAACTGCTCTCGGGTGCATACCCGTCTTTATTGCATAGTTTTCTGTAGGAAGACCGAACGCGTCGAATCCCATAGGGAACATAACGTTGAAGCCCTCCATTCTGCGCTTACGGGAGATTACTTCAAGTCCGGAATATGCCTTAATATGTCCGACGTGCATACCTGCACCGCTCGGATAAGGGAATTCTACAAGCGCAAAAAACTTCGGCTTTTCAGAGCCGGGCTGACCGGGGTCCTTTGCTTCAAAAATCTTGCTTTCGTCCCAACGGTCTTGCCATTTCTTTTCGATATTCTTAAATTCGTGACGCATTATTCGTCGCCCCCTTCGGGTTTGATTTCGTTACCGCCCCAGAGGCGTTCGAGTTTATAAAAATTACGTGCTTCCGCAGTGAAAACGTTAATGATTACGGAATCGTAGTCAAGCAAAGTCCAAGCGTTGCCCGAAGCACCTTCGATATGGCTCGGTTCGAGGGAAAGTTCTTCCTTGAGCTTGAATTCAACTTCGTCTGCAAGCGCGCGAACGTGTGTGTTCGAAGTACCGGTCGCAATAACAAAATAATCGGCAATAATGGTTTGGTCGCTGACTTCGAGAACCGTCACGTCCATACCTTTTTTGTTGTCGAGAACCTTAAAAGCAAACTCGGCAATCTCTTTTGCTTTTTCTTTTTGGATGAGTTCGTCTTTCATATAATATCCTTTCGGCTAAAATTCGTTGTTTTTAATCTGGGATAAATAAAAGTTTCTTGCAAGGAAGGTCGATTCGCAAATAACGTCGTCCTTTGCGAGAAGATGTTTTATTGTAGTGTCGAAAGAGCGAACGAGCGTCTTTAAGAGCGCAGAGTTCTTGTTGTTCTCTTTCGTAAGAGCTTTCTTATAAAACTCACGAAGCTTTACACAGGAAGGGTCGTCGCGGAATTCTTCGATATAGTCTGCAAGATATATGACGATTTCAAAGGGCGACATATTGGGTCTGCCCGTTGTGTGCCAATATATCGCGGAACAAGCATCGCTTTGCATACCAAAACGGTCACTCGCGATCATCGCCGCCGTTTTTGCATGGAGAAGCTTCGGATTGTTCTTTTCGTCTTCGGTAAGAACGATACCGTAATGTTCGCAAAGCTCGAATTGACGTTCGATAGAATATTCCTTCGTGTAATCGTGCATAAGTGCCGCAAGTTCGACCGATTTCAAATCGAGCGCAGGGAAATGGGTCTTTGCAAGTTCCTTTGCCGCTTCCGCAACCCCGAGAGTATGTTTCAAACGTCTTTCGGAAATTGTCATTGAAGATAAAATACTGTTCGCATCGATCATAAGCCGTAAAGCCCCCGTTTCTTGATATATTCATAAACACCCTCGGGGAGCAATTCCGCTTTTGGCTCGGCACGGAATTGGCTCGAGGAAAGTATAATTCTCTCGTTGCCCAAAAGATTGGGACGCTTACCTGAAATCGCTTCGAGCTTATCCAAAGCAGGAGTAATATCCTTGTCGCCTCTGTATGCGATAACAAGATTCACGTTTTCGAGAAGATATTTATAATTTTTCCATTTATCAAAGCTGTCTATCCAATCATCACCCGTCATTAAATAGAGTTCACTTTCGGGGTGGATGGATTTAAGCTCGGCAACGGTATCGCAGGTATAGCTCGTTCCCTCACGTTTAAGCTCGATGTCGCTTATCCTAACCTTATTATTGCCCGAAAATGCAATTTTCAGCATTTCGGTTCTGTCTTCTCCCGAAACGGCTCTGACGTCCTTCAAAGGAGAAATTCGGTTTGGGATAATATAAAGTATATCGAGCGAAAAAGAAGTGATAAACTTTTCCGCAATCGCAACGTGTCCCTTGTGAACGGGATTGAACGTACCGCCGAAGATACCGATTCTATTCTTCGTCATCCCAGTTATGCCAAACGTCGGTAACGTCATCGTTGTCTTCAAGTGCGTCAAGAAGCTTGTTCATCTTCGTGATCTGGTCTGCATCGTCCAATCTGACATAGTTCGAAGGAATCTTTTCAAGCTCTGCCGATTCGATAACGTAACCCTTTTCGGAAAGAGCGTCACGAACTGCGGAGAGTTCGCTCACGTCGGTGAAAACTTCACCGTTTTCGCCTTCGGAAGTGAAGTCGAGAGCACCGCATTCAAGCGCCGCTTCCATAAATTCGTCTTCGTCCTTGATACCCGAAACGACGACAACACCTTTTTCCGCGAACAAATAGGAAACGCATCCGCTGGTTCCAAGGTTTCCGCCGAATTTGTCGAAATAGTGACGAACGTCGCCTGCGGTACGGTTACGGTTGTCGGTCGCTGCTTCAACGATAACAGCAACACCGCCGGGACCGTATCCTTCATAGGTCATAACTTCATAAACAACACTGTCTGCGCCCGAAGCTTTTTTGATAACTCTGTCGATGTTATCGTTGGGAACGTTAAGACTTTTTGCTTTTGCGATAAGGTCGCGAAGCTTTGTGTTGGAAGTGGGTTCGGGACCGCCGTCGCGAACTGCGATTGCGATCTCCTTACCGATCTTTGTGAAGACCTTTGCGCGTTGTGCGTCGGTCTTTTCTTTTTTGTGCATTATATTTTTCCATTTGGAATGTCCTGACATGATAAAACTCCTTAAATTTCTTCGGTACGTCTTATTCCGAGAAGGTCAAGACATTTTCCGAGAATGTTGCGTGTTGCGGAAGTAAGTGCAAGACGGAATTGTTCAGTCTCGCCGTTTGAACCGAGAATACGGCAGTTATGATAGAATTGGTTAAACAACGTACAAACGCTCAATGCATAACGGGAAATATGGCTGGGTTCATAATCGTTAGCCGCACGTTCGACCGTTTCGCCGAACTCACAAAGCTTTCTGATAAGCTCTGCTTCTTCGGATACGGGAGTATAATTTCCGAATTCGCCGTTATATTCACCTCTGCGCAATACACTTGCCGCACGTGCATAGGTATATTGAACGTAAGGACCTGTATTTCCGTCGAAGGAAAGAGTTCCTTCCCAAGTGAAGTTCGTGTCTTTGATACGGCTGTTCGAGAGTGCGCTGAACAATACTGCGCCGATACCGACAGCTTCGGAAATTTCGTCCTTGTTTTCGTTCGCGATGTTCTTTTCTTCGATGATCGCTCTTGCTTTTGCAACAGCTTCATCAAAAACGTCGTTGAGAAGAATGATGTTGCCCGTACGGGAAGCAAGTTTTTCTCCGCCGAAGCTCATTGTACCGTAGGGGATGTGAACGAGGTCCTTTGCCCAATCCTTACCCATCATTTCGGTAACCTTAAACCATTGTGCAAAGTGGAGCGACTGACCTGCGCTTGTTACGTATGCACATTTATCGAATTTATATGTGTCAAATCTGTATTTTGCCGCCGCAATATCACGTGTGGGATAAAGCGTACTGCCGTCGGATTTAAGAATGAGCGCAGGGGGCATTTTATATTCCGAAAGATCGACGATAGACGCGCCGTCGTCTATCTTCAAAAGACCCTGATCGCGAAGTTCCTGAACGATCGCGGGCATTTTGTCGGTATAGAAGCTTTCGCCGTCCCAAACGTCAAATTCAATACCAAGACGTTTGTATGTCTGGGTATATTCGCGAAGCGAGATATCCTTGAAAAGCTTCCAAATTTCGAGATATTCTTCGTTGCCGTTTTCGAGTTCTCTGAAAGCGGCACGAGCTTCGGCATTGAGAGAGGGGTCTTTTTCCGCTTCTTTGCCGAACATAACGTAAATACGTTCAAGTTCTTTGATGCCTTCGCGTTCGAGCTGTTCGCGGCTCGACCATTTTTTGTAAGCGACGATTTGCTTACCGTTCTGCGTACCCCAGTCGCCGAGATAGTTTATGGCGACGGTCTTATAACCGCAGAATTTATATATATTACGAACGGCATTACCGATTACGGTCGTGCCGAGATGTCCGAGATGGAAACGTTTTGCGATGTTGGGAGAAGAAAAGTCCAAAACGAGAGTTTTGCCTTTTCCTTTTTCGGAAATCGCGCTGTAATCGTCGTTGAGCAATGATTTGAGGTCGGAAATATATTTTGCACTGCCGAAGAAGAAGTTAAGATAACCTCCGACGGCTTCGACCTTTTCAAGACCGTCAACGTTTTCGAAAAGCGAAACGAGTTCCGAAGCAATCGCATCGGGACGATTTCTCAAAACCTTTGAAAGCTTGAAACAGGGCAACGCAAGGTCACCGAGTTTGCTGTCAGCGGGGGTTTCGAGGAGAGAAAGCGCATCCTCTTCCGAGAGGGAAAACCCTTTGGATATAATATGTTCACTTACAATTTTTGAAATATTTTGCTTGATGTTACTCATAAAAAACACCTTGACCGTTCAGAATTATTTCTATTCGAATATATTATCACAAAACCTCCCGAAAATCAATAGAAATACGCTCATTTACTCCCTTAAAATATGATAAATTCCAATAAACAACAAACTTTTTTGATTTTTAAGAAATTTGGCAATAACGAACATTAATATCACTTTTGCCACACCCTCTTTCAAACTAATCGCAAAACACAAAAAAACTCCCAAAAAAATCGGTTTCGCTTCGACAAATCGTGCTCATCACAGGAGTTATAATAAACTCCCAAAAACAAAAAAGAAACGGAATTCGAAAAAATGGAACTCACGAAAGTAAACCAAAAAAAGAAAACGAAAAAATTGAACATCCTATATCTGTTAATCGGCTTCCTTCTCGGTGTTGCACCGCTCGCAAACGGAATTATGCCGTTCGGTTGTGCGCTTCTCTGCGCCGTACCTAAAAAATCGAGAAAGAGCGTGTTTTATGGAGTTTTGATATCTTCGCTGTTCGACATTTGCGTTCCCCTTGCGCTGTTTTCTGCCGTATACGTCTTTTTCGTACTTGCCGCGAAGGAACAAAACGGCGGTGTTTCGCTCTATACAAGAATGTTGCTTTCATTTTCGATAAGCGCTTTGCGTGTTGCATATATTGCGCTTTCGGGTGTTAATACTATAACCGATATTTTCCGATTACTCGCCGCGGTCATTGTCTATCCCGCCTTCACCTATGCCTTTTTGGGATATTTTGATAAGAAAAAAGAGCTTCGTCAAACCCATTACGATATCTCGTTACTTGCGTTCGCATTTTCCTTCACAATGCTGTTTGCACCCTTTTCGTTGGGTGGTGTTTCACTTGCATTAGTACCCGCGACTGCCTTTACGTTGTGTGCATCAAGGTCAAGGGGATTTGCCTTCGGCGGTGTTTGCGGAATCGTTTGCGGACTTGCTTCAGGTGGCGCTGCAACGGGCGCTTTGGGTGTTATGGGTATGTGTTACGGGTTGCTTGTGACGGAAATTGAACCTCTTGCACTTGTGTTATCATATATGCTTGCGACTACGGGGTATTTCTATCTTTCGGGTGTTGACGGATTTTTGCCTGCTTCGTTGATGATGCTTTCGGTTTATGGCGGATTCGTTCCGCTTCGAGAGAAAATTAAGATTCGACGACGTAGTGAATCAAGCGCCGAAAAAAGAGCGCACGACCGCCAAATATCACGCTATGCGGCGGCATTTTCTTCGCTTTCGTCACTTTTTTATACCGTTTCCGGCACAACGAAAGCCGAAAGTATAACCGATGTGAACCGAAAAATTGTATGTGAGGTCGAAAACCAATGTGCTCATTGTGACGGCTGTGAGCTTGACAAAAGCGAAATTTCAAATTTCTTCACAAGCGAAATCCGACGGAACGGAGTTGCAACCTATTCGAGAATTCCAACGCATATAAGCTCGATATGTCCGAACGTTTATGCTATCGCACGTTCGGTCAACAACCTTTCCGTAAAACGTGAAAAGGAAGGCGAACAGGGGTTGAAACAACTTGCCGACGAATGTTCGGTGTTCTCCTCTCTGCTTATCGATGCCGCGAAAAAGCAAGAAAACTCGACAAAAAACGATAAGGTGCTTGCTGATGAAATAAAAAAATCGCTCGACTCGATAGGTATCAAAAACGACGGTGTTCGTGTTACGGGAACGAGATTGCGGGAAATTACCGTTTACGGTGTCGAGCCCGAAAAGATAACGCGTTCGCCCGACGAAATTTCTTCGGTTGTTGCCGAAGTCGCAAAAACTGCCGTGTCCTCCCCCGAATTTCTTTTCCACGACGGATACGTTCTTATGAAATTAAAAACCACACCTGCTTTCCGAATCGAGTTCGCAAAACTCTCGGAAGCAAAAAACGGAGAAGCCGTTTGCGGTGATACCGTAAGCGTTTTTGAGAACGACGAACGCTATTTCTACTGCCTCGTTTCCGACGGAATGGGAAGCGGAAGGGATGCTGCGTTGACAAGCCGTCTTTCGGCAATAATGCTCGAAAAACTACTTTCCGTCGGTGCGGAAAAAGAAAGTGCATTAAGGCTTCTCAACAAAGCGCTTCTGGAAAAAGACGAAGAAATTTTTGCAACCGTCGACCTTCTCGAAATCGATCGTGTTTTGTCGACTGCAACGTTGATAAAAGCAGGTGCAGCCCCGACGATGCTTATAAGAAACGGAAGAAGTGCGCTTCTTGAATCACGCACCCCTCCCGCAGGTATTATGAAAAACGTTATCGCCGACAAAAAGACCTTCAAACTCCAAAAAGGCGATATGATAGTAATGTTGAGCGACGGGATTTTGCAGACGGGAAGCGATTCTCGTTTACTGCCCGAATCAGGATTGCCTCCGATGCCCTCCGCAAGAGCACTTGCGACAAAGATTTTCCGAGAATCGCAACAAGTAAGCGAAACCGCCGACGATATGTCTGTTTGCGTTTTGAGAATATATTAGTCACCCCAACAATTGCCCCAATAGGTCATTCGACTTATCGCGAACTCAAACAAAAAAGTCCTTCGGGGAAATCCGAAGGACTTGAAAAAACTATGCGTTGTCGCTAATTTTCTTGATATCCGCGCCGACCGCACGAAGCTTTCCGACGAGATCTTCATAACCACGTTCGATATGGTGAATATCTTCGATAATGGTCTTTCCGTTCGCCGAAAGAGCCGCAATAACCATTGCTGCACCCGCACGGAGGTCAACAGCACGAACATTTGCGGGTTTAAGCGATTCGACCCCGTCGATATGAGCATCTCTGCCCTGAATCGAGATTCTTGCACCCATACGAACAAGCTCGTCGGTGTATTTGAAACGGTAGTCCATAACGCTTTCCGTAAGAACGCTGTGACCCTCCGCAAGACAGAGAAGAACACAGAATTGGGGGTTCATATCGGTCGGAAAACCGGGATAGAAGTCGGTCTTGATACGAACCTTTTTAAGCTTGCCGTTAAAACGAACACGGACGTAATCGTCGCCTTCTTCAACGTCAACACCCATTTCGATAAGCTTTCTTGTTGTTGTTTCCAAGTGTCGCGGAATAACGTTGCTTATCGTAAGGTCACCCTTTGTTGCCGCAGCGGCAATCATATAGGTTCCTGCTTCTATCATATCGGGGATTATTGCATAATTTCCGCCGTGAAGCTTTTCAACACCGTGAATCTTGATGACTTCCGTACCTGCACCTGAAATATTCGCGCCACAAGAGTTCAAGAAGTTTGCAAGGTCAACGATGTGCGGTTCACGGGCAGCGTTGTCGATAATAGTTTTGCCCTTTGCGGTTGCGGCGGCAATCATGATGTTCGCCGTAGCGCCAACAGAGGCAACGTCCATATATATCGATGCGCCTTGGAGAGGAGATTCGGTATAACAGCTGACACCCTGTTCGTTACAGTTCACGGTCGCACCCAAGGCCTCAAATCCTTTGATGTGCTGGTCGATGGGACGTGCACCGAGATTACAACCGCCGGGGAGTGATGTGAAA
>JAZOSQ010000065.1:0-12555 GCA_045657245.1 Eubacteriales bacterium
ATTCTTCACTTCATATTCATTCCGTTCAGAATGACAAGTATTTGATTCTTATATAGAAAAGTTTTTGAAGGTTCGGAAACTTATGGGGTCCCCGCAAAACTTGTTTTGTGGGGTTATTGAAAAAAGTTTCCATAAAATCTCCTTTTCCACAACCTAAAACAGCGATTTCCACATCAAAAACACAGCTTGTTCCACGCAGAAAATGTCTTTTTTTGGTTGAGGGACAAGCAGTAATGCAGGTTTCCACAGTTTCCACGGCACCTACTACTAATATAACTACTAATAAATATTCCTTCTTAATGTTTCTTTACTTTTCCCCTTCGGGGTCAATTAAGAACGAAACTCGGCAATAAGCCCGTTTATCTCACGTTCAAAGTTCGGTTCTTTCTGCATCTTACGTTCAATAAATCCGATAGAATTTATGACCGTCGTGTGGTCTTTCTTGTTGAATAGCTTTGCTATCGCGTTTTGAGAAAGATTTGTCGACTTTCTGATAAGATAGGTCGCATAATGTCGTGCGGCGATAATTTCTGCGTTACGCTTTGCAGACTTCATTTCTTCTCTTGTAACACCATAGCGCTTTTCTGCATATGTAAGAATACGTTCAATAACAGATTCTTCGCTTTTTGCGTTTGCAAAAAATTCGCTAAGAACGGTTTTTGCAACGTTGTAATCACAAACCTCGCCCGTGATGAGCGTGTGAGCTTTAAGCTTTTTAAGCGCACCCTCAATCTGACGAATATTTGTTGTGATGTTCTTTGCAAGATAATAAAGAATGTCTAAATCAAGATTGCAACCGAAATCGATAGCTTTGCGTTTAAATATTGCAACACGAAGCTCGAGATCCGGCGGTTGAATATCCGCAACCAAGCCCATAACAAAACGGCTTTTAAGACGTTCTTCAAGGTTGTCGATATCCTTCGGCGCACAGTCGGAAGCAAGAATGATTTGCTTGTTCATTTGGAAAAGTGCGTTGAAGGTGTGGAAAAATTCTTCCTGAACCGACATTTTACCTGCGATAAACTGAATATCGTCAACAAGAAGCACGTCAACGTTACGATATTTTTCACGGAACTGCATCGGCTTCTTCATTGTTAAAGATTCGATAAGCTCGTTTGTGAATTCTTCGCCCGTGACGTAGAGAATGTTAAAATGTGGAAAGTTAGCACGAATTTCGTTCACTATCGCGAACAAAAGGTGGGTCTTACCCAAACCCGAAGGACCATAAAGAAACAACGGGTTGTTTATTTTCGCAGGGTTCTTTGCAACAGCGTTTGCCGCCGATTGTGCAAGCTGGTTCGATTTGCCGACAACAAAGTTTTCAAAGGTATAATCGGGATTAAAACGTATTTTATAAGCCGATTCGACCTTTTCTTCGAATTCGGGCATAAGCTCGGCTTCTTCCTCGTCGGAGATAAGTGAGAGCTTGACGTCGATGCCGATAACCTGCGAAAATTTTTCTTTTAACATTTCGTAATATTGAGCTTCGACAAAAGCTTTCTTAACGTCGGTAATTGAAACCGTGAGAGCGTTTCCTTCGAGCGAAACGATCTTCAACGGCTCAAACCAAAGGTTCACCGTCGCTTGAGAATAGCTTTTTTTAAGTTCTTCTATTAAAAAAGTTTTTATTTGATTTAATGCGTTTTCCGTCATTATAAAAATCCTTATATTTATTCAGCGTATAAATAATCACGCTATTATAACATATAAATAACGAAAAGTAAATAGTTTTTTATACATATATTTAACGTAATATATATATTATATATATAATTTAAAAAATATATGAAACAAAATTTGCTTTTAAAACGCAAAATTGGCAAAAATGTCTTGACAAATGGGGTATTTTGAGTATATAATACTCGGTGCCTGACTTCTTGGGACTACGGCTTTGAAGCAGGAAAAAATGAAAATTGATGATTTTTGAATATTTATTGGAGGTGTAATACCGATGCTTAGAACATATCAACCTAAGAAAAGACACAGAAAAATGGAACACGGCTTCAGAAAGAGAATGGCTACCGCTAACGGTAGAAAAGTTCTCAAGAGAAGACGCGCTAAGGGCAGAGCACGCCTTACTTATTAATCAATAAGCGCGGTTTTTTATGAACGAATCGCAAAAGATTAAAACTTTAAAGGAAAACCACCTGTTCTCGAAGGCATACCGAAAAGGCAGGTGCTTTTCCGGCAAGTACGTCGCTCTTTACGTTATGAAGGATTATAACAAAAGAGCAAAAAGATTAGGCATAACCGTATCAAAAAGCCGTGGTAACGCCGTCGTTCGAAACCGAACGAAAAGGATAATCCGAGAGGCGTACCGTGTTTTTCATCCGTTTATAAAAGAAGGTTATATTATTGTCATCGTCGCGCGTCAGCCCTCTGTTGGTGCTCATGTTTCCGTAGTAACAAGCGAGCTTGAGGGATTATTGGAAAAAGCGGCGCTTTTATAAACAACAGACAAAGGCAAAACGCCTTTTTTGCTGATTAACAATATGAAAAAGTTTTTAATATCGTCAATACGGTTTTATCAAAAAAATATTTCTTCAAACAAGCCCCGTTGCTGTCGTTTCCAACCGACCTGTTCGGCATATGCTATCGAAGCTATTGAGATTCACGGCGCAATTAAAGGGGTTTTCCTTGCGTTATACCGTATTTTACGTTGTAACCCTTTCAACAAAAATTGCGGATATGACCCTGTTCCGAAGAAAAAGGATAAAAATGCCTGATTTTTCCGAAAGAATAGGAGAATTTTAAAATGAGTATTATTTATGTACCTTTCTCGTATCTGATGAAGGGTTGCCTTTTTATTGCGGGCAATTCTTATTTTTGGGCACTTCTTTTCTTCGCCCTTGCAATGCAGATAGTTCTTCTTCCTCTCGCCATCAAACAGCAGAGATCGCAGATCATGATGGCAAAGATAAAGCCAAAGGAAATGGCTATCCGCGAAAAATATAAGGGCAGAACCGACAGAGCTACCCAACAGAAAATGACAATGGAAATCCAGGAAATGTATCAAAGAGAAGGATACAACCAATTTTCCGGATGTCTTCCCTTGTTGATCCAACTTCCCATCATTCTCATTCTTTTCACTATCGTAAGACAGCCCATCACCCATGCAAGTAATCTTCTTGACAACAACTCGAATTTCGTTAAGGACAATTCCGCAATCGCTGTTGAGTTTTATCAGCAGGAAAAAGAAGCTCTTATTGCGAACAAGTTCGAAAGTGGCGCAGAATACGACGAATTTGTGGCACTTATAGACAGCTATCAGTCTGCTCTCGGTACCGAAAAGCAGAAGGAAAAGAATGAAAAGGGCTTTAACGTTTATACCGTAAAAGACGGCGCAGTTATCGATGAATCTACTCTCGTTCGTCTTATCCTCGACGGCAAAGAAGAACTTACAACACTTGTTGAAGAAGGCAAAATCGACTCCTCGATTCTCAAAACCTTCGAAGATACAAAGCTCGATTCCTATCGTGAATCGCTTCCCAACTATGAATTTTTAGGTCTTAACCTTATTAACGAACCGGATATGAACAAAAACATCTGGTTGATGTTCGTTCCTATCCTCGTTTTCCTTTCCTCTTGGCTTTCCACAAAGCTTATGCGCAAGTTCAACCCCGCACAGACCGATGCAAACGGCAACCCTGTCGGCGGCGGTTTGTTTATGGAAGTAGGTATGCCTTTGATGTCTGCTATTTTTGCATACAGCTTCTCTGCGGCGATCGGTGTTTACTGGATCTGGAGAACCGTTCTCGGTATCGTTCAGTCCTTCATTTTGGCGAAGGTTATGCCTGTTCCTGCCGTTACGGAAGAACAGATTGCGGAAGCAAGACGTGAAATGAAAACAAAAACCAAGAAAAAGAAGGTTATCACAATCGAAGTTGATGAAGACGACAACAGCTATGATGCTCTTGTTGTTGATAGAAAAACTTCCGACGACGTTACAAGAAGAGCACCTCGCACAATCGAAATGCTCTCTGCGGACGACGAAGACGAAAAATAATTGAAAGGCAAAAAAGTTATGATAAAAGAAACCGTTGTAACAGCAAAAACAGTTGAATTGGCTGTCAACAACGCTTGTATCGAGCTTGGCGTTTCTGCTGACGAAGTTGAATACGTCGTTCTCGAAGAAGCAAAAAAAGGTATTCTCGGTATCGGCGCTTCCGACGCAAAGGTCGAAGTTAAGTTGAAGAGAACTCCCGCGGTTAAGGCAATCGAATTTCTCGAAGGTCTTATCGACAATATGAACCTCAAAGCAGAAGTCGAACTCGTTTCCAAAGACGACGAAGGCGTTACTTTGGCAATCAACGGCGATTCTCTCGGTATCTTAATCGGCCGCAGAGGCGACGTTCTCGATTCTATACAATATCTTGCTACCCTCGCTGCAAACATCAATAAGAGCGGATTCTACCGCGTCACCGTTGATGTTCAGGGTTACCGTGAAAAACGTGCAGAAACATTGCGCGGTGTTGCAAGACGTATGAGCGAAAAGGTTCTCAAATATAAAAAGAGCTTTGCGCTCGAGCCCATGAATGCATACGAACGCCGTATCATTCACGCTGAATGTCAAAATATCGCAGGTGTCACCACCCGTTCTATCGGCGAAGGCGCTGACAGAAAGATTGTTATTTCGCCCGAAAAGAAATAGGAGTTATTCAGAGAACTTTTTGAAAAAAGTTCCCTGAAACCCTCAAAAACTTTAATATAAAAAAGACCGATTTCTCGGTCTTTTTTGTTTGTTATCTAACCTTTTTCATAACCTTAACGAGCGGAAGGATCAACAATCCGACGCAAATATTCGAAATACCGTGGATTATATCAAACGGAAATCCTGCAATCCACCAAGCAATCCCAAGCTTCAGATTAAGCCCGAATAACAACATCTGCGCAGGCATATAAAACAGCCCGAACGCGAACCCGTGAATCGCACAAACGACGATATAAAGAATATTTTTCACCTTTTCGGGAAGCTTTTTCGGTATGAGCATCGTCATACCCCAAAGTATAGTCCATATATAAAGATAGGGATACCACCAAAGCGAAAAACCGCCCAAAAGTCCGTCAAGGAAGACATAGAGATAGATTGGTATCAACGCATAAACACGGTAAACAACCGTCAGCGACACGATGAAAAGCCCGAGAAGATGGATATTCGGAAGGAATTCCATAATCTTTTTCGATGCGATCATCATCGCTGCAATCATTGCAAATACCGCAATATCACGTGTTTTGAGCTTCATTATTTTTCAACCTTGAAGCTATAAACCTTGCCGGATTCGATATCTGTCATATCAACACCCGTCATCGCCATTTCGCCGTTGATATAGAATGCCCAATAGGTCTGGTCCTTGTCGTAATCGGCTTCAATGCCGTTGACCTTCTTGACGTAAAGACCGTATGTGCCTTCTTCACCCTCGATGAGCTTTGCATCAACGAGAGCTTCGCCGACGGTTTTCTTGTCGGTCGCAACCTTAAATTTCGTAACGTTGCCATTACCGTCAACAACCTCGAAATCGAAGGTAGTTTCGCCGACACCGACGGTTGTAATGCCGTCGTTTACGGTATTTGATACGTCACCGACGGAATTTTCACCTTTTGAGGTGTCGCTGACCTCGGGAGTTTCTTTTCCCGGATCTGTTGAATTATTTTCGCATCCGAACGTGCAGAGAGCCATTGCCGCGATAGCCAAAACACATACAAGACACAAAATAAAACGGTTGAATTTTCTTTTGTTCATTGTTTTGTTTCTCCTTAAAAAATATTTTGTTGTTTTCCCCTACTTTCAGCGCTCGTGAGTTTTCGGGAAATGAATTGTTGCCGAAAAATCGGCTTAAAGAAGTATTCCGACTGCAGTGCGTTCGTTTTGCGCCTTCTCAGGTTATCAAAAACCCAATGGCTTGTCCTCTTTTGCGGCAAAGAGCAGCAAACAAACTGATCGCCCCACAAAACACACGGTTTCGCGGGAGTTGCACTTCACGGCGGCGTGCCCGTTCGGGATTTCCACCCGATTCCATACTTTATCAGCAATTATATCACTTTTTTTCGAAAAATCAAGGCAAAATAAAAAAACGGGCGTAAGAGCTTTTCTTACACCCGTTATTAAAGATCAGTCTTCAATTTTGAAGCTGTAAATCGCATATTTGTTAATCTCGGTCTGATTCGGACTCGTTTTTGCCTTCTCACCGTCGATATAGAATTCCCAATGGGTTTTGGTTTTGTCGGACGCTTCGATGCCGTTGACCATAGTTATGTGGATACCGTGGTCGTGGCTCTCGATTTCGATAAAATCAAGTTCTTCAAGCGCTTCGCCGACGGTTTCTTTGTTTGTCGCAACCTTGAATTTCTTGACGTTGCCATAGGAATCCATAACCTCAACGTCAAAAAGCGTTTTGCCAGAACCCATCATAACAGGTTCGTCGACCCAACCGGCGTTCGCATCGCCCAAAGACCCGATTTGTTCTTCTTTCGAACACCCGAACATCGAAATCACCATCAAAACGGCGAAAATACATAATATAAATCGTGTATAAATCGTTTTCATAATCGTTCCCCCTGTGGTTTTATACATAAATTATATCACAATTTAGCAAAAAAACAATATGTATTATAAATCAAATATCAAAAACAAAAACGGCATCGTTTGATGCCGTTTTTATATTAAAGTTTTTGAAGGTCAAGGAAACTTTTTTCAAAAAGTTTCTTTGAAATAAGCACTAATTAAAGAGCTGCAGAAATAATGGTTGCGAAGTCGCCAGCCTTAAGAGAAGCACCGCCGATAAGACCGCCGTCAACGTTTTCTTTGCCGAGAAGTTCTGCACAGTTGCCTGCGTTCATAGAACCGCCGTACTGAATGGTGGTTGCCTTTGCAACACAGTCGCAATAGAGTTCAGCGATAACGTTACGGATGATACCACAAACTTCGTCTGCCTGATCGGAAGTAGCAGTCTTGCCGGTACCGATAGCCCAAACGGGTTCGTAAGCGATGATGATGTCCTTCATCTGTTCTGCGGTAACGCCCATAAGAGCGATCTTGGTCTGCATTGCAACGAGTTCAGCGGTGATACCCTGTTCGCGTTCTTCGAGAAGTTCGCCGACACAGAGGATAACCTTAAGACCTGCTTCGAGAGCAGCAAGAACACGCTTGTTAACGGTAACGTCGGTTTCACCGAAGTACTGTCTGCGTTCGCTGTGACCGATGATTACGTACTTAACGCCACAAGCTACGAGCATATCAGCGGAAATTTCGCCGGTGAATGCACCGCTCTTTGCCCAGTGGCAGTTTTCTGCACCGATTTCGATGGGAGAACCTGCAGCAGCTTTAACAGCAGCGTCGATATCAACGTAAGGTACGCAAGCGATGATGCCGCAGCCGGAAGTATCCTTGCCTGCGAGTTCTGCTTTGATTGCTTCGATAAGCTCAACCGCTTCAGCGGGAGTCTTATTCATTTTCCAGTTACCTGCAATAATTGCTTTTCTAAATTCCTTATTCATTTTCTTTCAAATTCGCGGTGAAGGTTGGTTTTTAATTCTTACGTCGTCCCCGCGAGACATAAACACGTATCGGGGCAAGTAAAAATTTCAATCGAACCCTATTATCACGAAATCCTTTCAATTTTGTTGTTTGTAAAAATCTTTTCGGGAGGGAAATGGGGTCCCTACAAAACTTGTTTTGTGGGGTAATAAACCTCTCCCCTACAATAAATACAATGAAAATCTCCATATTTTTCAAGGACATGCGCCTTGAAAAATATACCTATGAACATTGCGAGTGTCGAGTACCATTTATGGTGCGAGGCGCGAGGCGCGAGCGCACAATGTTCCAAAACCCATTGAAAACCGTGTGTTTTCAATGGAGAGCGTTAGCGACTTATCTGTCAGTCATTGCTGCAATACCGGGAAGTTCCTTACCTTCGAGGTATTCAAGAGATGCACCACCGCCGGTGGAGATGTGGCTCATCTTGTCACCGAAGCCGAGAATGTTAACTGCTGCAGCAGAGTCGCCACCACCGATAATGGTTGTAGCGTTGGTTTCTGCAAGTGCTTTTGCAACTGCGATGGTACCTTCAGCGAAGGTGGGGTTTTCAAATACACCCATAGGTCCGTTCCAAACAACGGTCTTTGCGGTCTTAACCTTGGAAGCATAAAGTTCGCGGGTCTTGGGACCGATATCAAGACTTTCCATATCAGCGGGAATTTCGTCAACGGAAACGGTCTTGCATTCTACGGGAGCATCGATGGGGTTCGGGAATTCGTTCGTGATAGAGCAGTCAACGGGGAGAAGGAGCTCAACGCCGTTTGCTTTTGCACGAGCGAGCATTTCCTTACAGTATTCAAGCTTTTCGTCGTCAACGAGGGAAAGACCAACTTCCTTGCCCTGTGCTTTAAGGAAGGTATATGCCATACCGCCGCCGATGATGAGGCAGTCTGCCTTTGTGAGAAGGTTTTCGATAACAGCGAGTTTGTCTGCAACCTTTGCGCCACCGAGAATGGTAACGAAGGGACGAACGGGGTTGTTAACAGCATCGCCGAGGAATTTGATTTCTTTTGCCATAAGGAAACCGTTTGCGGATTCTTCAACGTAGGAAGCAACACCAACGGTCGAGCAGTGAGCTCTGTGTGCAGCACCGAAAGCGTCGTTTACGAAGATATCACAGAGAGAAGCAAGTTCTTTCGAGAATTCTTCGCCGTTTTTGGTTTCTTCTGCACGGTAACGGGTGTTCTGGAGAAGAACAACGTCGCCGTTTTCCATTTCTGCAACAGCTTTCTTTGCGTTTTCGCCGACAACACAGTCATCAGCCGCAAAAACAACGTCGATACCGAGCTTTTCGGAAAGACGAACTGCTACGGGAGCGAGAGAAAATTCGGGCTTGGGTTCACCCTTCGGCTTGCCGAGGTGAGAACAAAGGATAACCTTTGCGCCCTTATCAAGAAGATATTCGATAGTAGGAAGTGCCGCAACAATGCGGTTTTCGTCGGTGATAACACCGTTCTTCAAGGGAACGTTAAAGTCGCAACGTACAAGTACGCGCTTGCCGGTAACCTGAAGATCTTCAACAGACTTTTTTGCGTTCATTTTGTTTCTCCTCAAAATTTATTGTATTAATTTATTACAATCGTGTTAATTATATACCAATTTATCCCTTAAATCAAGAGTTTATGCGAAATTATCACTGCAATATCGCTTAAAAGCGGACATAGCGTTCGCAAAGGAAGTTCGCAAACCCGAACCAAAGCTCAAATAATCGGAAATTGCGCCCGTCAAAGCACGTCTAACCTCGCGAATCTCGCTTCCGTAAACCGTTCCGAAGTCAAACGTAACGCTGTCCGTAATAAGTGAAAGCATAACCGTTTCTTCGTTGGAATTGAGGTATTGAGAAATATGATATTTAATAAACGCTTCCTTCATCGCGTTTTTACTTGCGGCGCAGGTCGCGAGAATGACTGCAGAAACAAACTTTTTGTCGGAATCATTTCTTTGCTGTACCGTAAATGGTACAGATAGCACCATAGCATCGTTGTCGAGCAAACAGGAATAATCGCTTTGGTTTTTACTGTATTTCGGCATAGGCACGAACCCGAATTGCGAACCCTTCGTTGTTCCGTCGCGTAGGGCATAGAGATATTCAAGCTTGTTGCAGAAAAAGACGATTCGATTTTCCTCGAATGCTTTTGCCGCCTTATCACCCTGGAAAGCAAATTTTCCCTTTGTGTTGTAATAGGAACGAAGTTTTTTGGTTTTGTCGATTATATCATCGATTGAAGCGGTGAACTCGACGGGGTTTTTATAGTTATTTTCAATAAGCTGTGTGTCGAGAGAAACCCACATCGCCATCGGATAGGTCGTTTCGTCGTAATATGCGCCGAACCCGAAAATATCGGTTTCCAGGTCTGCGCTACCTTTACTATAAACGTCGCTTGCCGTTTTTCTTGCAATCTCGTTGAGCTTATCCCAAGTCCAATTCCCATGCATTGCAAGGGTTTCGGGGTTTTCGGCACCCGCGGAAGTTATGAGATCGCGGTTGAAAAACATGACGTATGCGTCCTCATAAACCATCGCCGTTTCGTCGGGAAGAAGGTATAGTGTACTGCCGGTCGCAAGTGTTTTCGAGTAATCTTCGCCGCCCATCAATTCAGAATCAAGACTGAAATTCGGGAGTGTATTCATATCGCCAAGCAATCCCGCAAGATAGAGAGTAACCGTCGTTCCTGCCGAAAGAGAAAACATATCATAAATGTCGGTGTCAGCAGAAAGGCTGTCTTTTATGGTTTTAAGCGCCTCTTTTTCTTTGACGGCAATAGTCTGGATTGTCGCGCCGTATTTTCTTTCGATAAGGTCATTGCGTTTTTGAATGGCTGTGTTTATTGTCTGTGGCGAATTTTCGTCGGCAACGAACGAAGAAGGTGATGAAGTAAGAATTCGAAATTCTCTTTGTTCGGGGAGTTCTTCGTCTTCGGTTTCAATCGGAGGAAGCATCGATTCGATCTCTTCAAGTCGGTCGACAACTTCTTCGATGCTTTCTTCTTCTTTTGAAACTTCTTCAATATATTCAACGTTTTCGCAAGAAACAAACGTAAACAAGAAAACCACCGCAAAAAGCAAAGCTAAAATGCGTTTTTTCAAAGTTGTTACTCCTTTTCGCGAAAAATGTTTCACGTGAAACATTTTCACGGTTGGTTTGGGGTCCTCGTTACGAACAAAGTGAGTAATGGGGTTAATATATAATTGTTTCACGTGAAACAATTTATACGATAGGTTTCAATATAATGGGTTGAGTTTCCGTGGCGAATGCGGTGATCGTGAACTTATGGGGCTTTGCAATTTCAAAATCAATGCCGGTTGCGTCCTCGGAAGGCACTTGTGCCTGTAATCCACGCGCCATAATAATCAAAACCGAACCGCTTTCGTCTTTTCCGACAGGGAATCCGTAAAATTCCTTTTCGTCGGTGTTTTCGAGATATTCGCGTGTGAACCTGTTTCTGTATTGACGGTTTACCTCGAAAAGATATTGCTGGGTTCTCGTTGCTTCCTCGGAAGCTTCTTTTGCTTCTTTGGATTTTTTATTGAGATTAAGGTTCTTTGCATCATATTTCGCATCTATTGCCGTTTTAAGTATGCGCTGTGTCAAAATATCGGCATAACGTGCGGTAGGAGAGAGGAAGGAAACGACCTTGTCGGAAACACAGAGAGCGTGGTCTATCGGCTTGTCCGAGAAGGTGGTGCAGGGAAGATTTTTTGATATCGCGTTGCAGACAAATTCATAATAAGGCGATGCCTTCGATTTTTCACCGACTGCAAACATATAGTCAGCGTTGTTTTCGTATTCACCTTCAACACCGACGAGTTTTGCGAGGAAATCGAGAGTTTCGCTGTCTACTGGGTCTTGTCCGACGTAAATTGCGGGTATTTTCTTCTTATAAAGCAATTCACCGAGCGATTGCGAAGCGAAATAGCATATTTCACGAACCATCGCGCGAAGGTCGGTTTCGCTCTCGTGATGGATTCCGACAATCTTACCTTCGTCATTGCGGTCATAAATACTGCGGAATACGGTAAGGTCGATACCACCCTTTGCGATACGCTGACTGTAAAACATTGCGGCGATATGGTAGAGTGCTTCAAGCTTCTTTTCGATCGGAGCATATTTCTCGCGGAGAGCGAAAACAGACGATGTGTCGGCGGTAATACCGTATTGGTCGACCTCGGCATATACACAATTCTGTGCAACACGAATAACGCTTTCCTCGCAAGAAATGTTTTCGAGCTTGCCATCACTTGTTATGTCCAATAAAACGGACAATGAGAGTCGGTCTTCACCGACGGAAAGGGTGCAAAGCTCTTTGAGTTTTTCGGGAAGCATTTCGGTTTTAACGAAACCGTTTGAAACAGCTGCAAGACGGCGGCGCGCTTCGACGTCGATGGGAGAACCTTCGGGAACGTATTCGCTTATATCGGCGACGTGGATTCCGAGTTGCCAACCGATTCCGTTCGGATATACCGAGAAAGCACAGCTTGAAGGGGAGTCGGGTTTTTCGCCGAAAGTGAATATTGTTTTGCTTCGAAGGTCGAGCCGACGCGCAAGTTGATTTGCGGTACGGATTCTCGAAGCGGCGTTTGCCTGTTCAATAACGTTTTTCGGAAACGCTTCATTCGTTTCGATTCTGTTTACGGTATCGTTCATAATATTTTCCCTTCCGAATTATATTATATATACATACACAATTATTCTAAACCAAGGAATCATTCGTGTCAAGGAGATTTTTGTTAATTAACCGTCACAAAACACAAAAAAGACCGCCGAAAAGACGGTCTTCTCTGTTTGTTGGGTTAATCAACCGCAACAGCAGCAAAGGATGATGATTGCGATAAGGATGATGATCCAGCAATTATTGTTGCCGAAGAACGAATCAAAGCAGCCCATAACATTGCCTCCCTTCATTACATAGTACATATTATGTATTGGGAAGGAAAGTTGTTAATTACGGCGCTAAGCATAATAGCGAAGAACGAACAAATGAATTTGTTCTATAAAAAATCGGCACCGCTTGCAGTAG